>JAKAGD010000037.1 GCA_021817685.1 bacterium | reverse complement strand
GATCTAAACTCCAGATACCGTTTGCGTACGTCCGCGACGTTCATTGGAGAAAAGATAGCACAATTTATGCGCCGATGGACTTCAGAAACGCTTTGTTATTGGGCTTGCGGCCGAGGAATCCGCGCACCAGATCCATCTCTTCCTCGCTCGAGCCCTTTTCCAATATCCAGCGCCGATAGTCGCCGCCGGTCTTCGGGTTAAGCACCCCTTCCTTCGCAAAACGGCTGAACATATCCTCCGCATAGACCTTTGACCAGAGGTAGCCGTAATAACCGGCGTCGTATCCGTGCGCGATGTGGCCGAAGCCGGCGATCCAGAGCTGGCGTGCGGGCGGCGTGATGCCCATCAACTTCTTATCCAATTCGGCGTACAGGGCGACCGGATCGTTCGTTCCTTTTGTATGAATGGTGAGATCGAGCGAAGCGAGCACGAGCTGGCTGCGCACGCTCCATGCCTCGCCGAAAAGGCGCGCATCGATCATGCGTTTGATGAGATCCTTCGGCAGCGGCCGGCCGGTCTTGTAGTGTTTGGAAAGGCGCGTGAGCATGCCGGCGTCCCATACCCAGTTCTCAAGCATTTGCGACGGCGCTTCCACAAAATCCATTGCGACATTGAAACCCGACTGCGCGCTGTAACGGGCTTTCGTGAGCGTGAAGTGCATGATATGGCCGAACTCGTGGAAGAAGGTCTCTACTTCCCCGTGGCTCATCAAGGACGGGTTCGCCGCGCTGGGCTTCGGAAAATTCGTGACCATTGCGGCAAGCGGCGCTTGATACTTCTTCCCCTCTTGCCGCCCGAACGTAACTTCGAACGCCGCGGCATGCCCGTATTTCCCTTCGCGCGGGTACAGATCAAGTATGAACGTCGAGAGATAGCCGTCCCGCGCATCGTATACATCGTAGAGCTGGACGTCCGGATGCCAGAGCTTTACGTCGGTCCGCCGCTTAAAAACGACCCCGAGCAGTTTCTGGTACGCATCCAGCGTCGCCTGCTTCACGTGCTCGAACGGGAAATACTCTTTCACGATGTCCGAATCAATATCAAATTTCTCTTTGCGTATCTGCTTGAAGAGGTAGCCGATATCGTGCGCGCCGAGCACCGCCTTGTTGTTGCCGGTGCGGCGGCGCTTGTCGGCCTTGAGCATCATGAGGTCTTTTGCCGCCTGTTTCTTGGTGCGCCGCTCAAGATCATGTATAAAGCGCCAGATATTTGCCGCCGATTTCGCCATGCGGAGCTCGACTTGATAATCCGCGTGCGTTTTGTAACCGAGAAGCTTTGCGTTCTCGGCGCGCACACGGAACATCTTCTTGAGAAGAGCGACATTCTTCGTCCCGCCCCTGCGAACGAATTTCTCCAGGAGTTCCCGGCGCCGCTCTTCGTCGTGCGCTCCGGCCAAAAACGGATACACGTCCGGATATGCGAGCGTCACTTTGTACTTCTCGCCGACTTTCGCCAGATTCGCCCGATAGCTTTCCGGCAAGCCGTCCAGCTCCGCCTCAGTGACGAGGATATGGTCCAGGTGTTCGTTCAGGTTGCGATCAAAGGCGAGCGAGAGTTTGCCGAGCATCTTGATATTCGCCTTGAGCTTTGCGAGCTTTGCTTTGGGCAAGTCGAAACCCATGCGCGCATATCCTTTCATCAAATCCTCAAAAAGGAGTTTCTCCGGTCCTTTCAGTTTCTCCTTTTTCTTCGCGTACTCCTTCATCGCCGCGTACATCCGCGGGTCAAACTCAATTTCAACGAGCCGTTTCTGGAGAGACTCAAGCACGCCGGAGGCGGCGGCGCGCACTTTCGGGTCGGGACTGACCTCCTTCAAAAGGCTGATGCGGTTCAGTTCGTCCGACGCGCGGTCGCCGGAAGCTTCAAGCGCGTACACTGTGTTCTCAAAGGTGCGCTCGGCGGCCGGAATAGCCCGTATCGCGGCATAGGCCACCCTCTTCCGGCGGACGATGTCGGCGGTGATGCGTTTGAAATCGGCCCCGCCCCATTTCACCCATTTGAAATCGGCTTTTTCGTATCGCGTGCGCTTCATGACCCCGAGAGCATAGCACATTCCTTCGCGTGCGCCTCGGCGAGGCGTTTGGTGAGCGGATGGTCCGGCAGACGCATCTCTGCAATGCGGAGCGCTTCGCCGTGGTACCAGAGATACTCCGCGGGCGGCTGGCTCCACCGCTTGAACAATGACTCGCCCTCGCGCTCATATGCTTCCAATTTGCTCTCAATGTTGTCTATCTTATCCGCGGCGGCGATGCGAACGGCGTCTTCATCCGCATGTTCAAGCCGCGCAAGATAGTCCTGCTTGCGCTCTTTCCAGGGGAGCTCTTTTGATTCGCTCACCGCTTCAACCAATGCCGCCACGCGTTCGTTGAACGCAGAAACGAGCTCTTCGCGCGTGGTACCGGTGTCTTCAATCGTGTCATGAAGGAGCGCCGCGGTGACCACGTCGTCGTTTGCGCCGTCTTCGGCGACCAGAAGCGCGACCGAAAAGAGGTGCGTGACGTACGGCAGGGGCTCTGTCTCCGCGCGCATCTGTCCGTGGTGCTTGCGTGCCGCGAACTGTATAGCCTTCTTGATCTGCGGCGTATGATTCATCTGTCCAGTATACGTACAAATTAGAGCCAGTCTATCGGTGTTTCGTCGTGCGTAGTCAGGTACTCGTTTGCACGACTGAAATGCTTACAGCCGAAGAATCCGGAGGCGGCGGAGAACGGCGAGGGGTGCGGGGCTTCCAGTACCAAATGTTTCGTGCGGTCGATGTGCGCGCCCTTCGCTTTTGCATAATTGCCCCAGAGCATAAACACGAGACCCGCGCGCTCTTCAGAGAGCGCGCGGATGACGGCATCGGTGAACTGCTCCCACCCTTTCTCCTGATGCGAGCCGGCCGAGTGCGCGCGGACGGTCAGTGTCGCGTTCAAGAGAAGTACGCCTTGCTTCGCCCAACGCGCGAGGTCGCCGTCGGTGTGCACAAGCGGCTTGCCGAGATCGCTTTGGATTTCTTTAAAAATATTCTGGAGCGATGGCGGGACGCGCACGCCCTCACCGACCGCAAAGCAAAGCCCGTTCGCCTGTCCCTCGCCGTGGTATGGGTCCTGCCCCAGAATGACCACTTTCACCTTTTCAAACGGACAGAGGTCAAAAGCGCGGAAGATGTTCTTGGGGTGCGGGTACACCTTTCCGTCCTCGTATTCTTTTTTTACGAACGCGGTGAGCTCGGCGAAATAATTCTTCTCAAATTCGCCTTTCAGGTGCTCCGCCCACGACGGCTCGATCTTGACGTTCATAGCGCGCCTTCCTTCTCCAATAAGCGCTTCTTCGCCCGTTCGCCGCCACGGTTGTACTCGCCCACGCGTCCATCGGCGCGCACGACGCGGTGACACGGCACGCTTGGGTCGTAATTATTTTTCATCACCGTGCCCACAGCGCGCGCCGCGCCAGGGTATCCGATAGCGCGCGCCACTTCTCCGTAGGAGCGCGTCTCCCCTTTCGGTATTTGTCGCACGGCATCCCGCACGCGATCGGCGAACGAGCTTCTTTTCATACGCACATCTTATTCCTTTTTCTTATTTTTGGTATGAAGCTCCAGGAGTATCTTGCCGGCCGCCTCGCGATAGGAGCAGTATTCGCAGGGTCCGCCGCCAAATGACGTTCCCGTCGCCGGTATCTCGTCGCTCATAAGCATCTTCTTCAGGTCATACACCGCCGGTTCCACCCACGCGTCGCTGCCGGTATACGGAATGAGCTCCACGTCGAATTCAAGCTTGCCGTCGAATGCCTTCGCGTCCGACTTTCCGTTCACGTACACGAAATAGACGGTCGGCGAAACGGCGAAGCCGTTCTTGCGGAAGAGCCATTGGTAAATCTCCAGCTGGCGTTTGTACGAGTCATACAGATCATCTTCCGTGCTCGGTCCGATTTTTTTGCTTGTCGCCTTGTAGTCCACGATGATGAGCTCGCCCGCAGGATTCACCCACACATCGTCAATGCCGCCGCGGATAAGCAGATTCGTCGGCTCATGGAGATAACTGATGCCGCGGCGGAGCGCATCGCGCCACTCCTCCAGGCGCTCGTCTGCAAGCGGCACCGCGTCCAGGCCGTATTTTTCTACCAAAGGGTGCTTCGTACCGTTCGCGCGATGGATATCAAACTCGCGCTTCAGGAGCTCGTCCACCGCGTTGTTGAGCGTGAACGACGGCATGGACGGACGCTTCACGCCGAGCCGCATATCCAGGTACGCGCATCGCGGGCATTCGGAAAAAAGGTCGAGCTTGGAACGGCTCACTTTGTACGGTTCCGGCGAAGATGGATCGAATGGTCCGTATCCGCTCCGTGTCTTGCGCACCGCCATATTATTCGGTCGTCGTGAAGTACGCGACGACGCGCGCGCCGGTATCAAAGTCGACGTAGACGCTGTTCACCGAAGGATCAAAAGCGCCGTTGTTGTCATCGCGATAGAGCTGGACCGCGTAGGAGCGGCCGGGTTCGGTCGCCCGCAAAAGCGGGACGGAGAGATTGGTCCTGGGGCCTCCCGCGCGCGCCGCGCCGAGCACATTCCCCAGGTCGCCGTCCGTTACCTCGCGCACCGCTATCCACACGCCCGGCGGCGGTACCGTAACCGACTCGACCATGACCGCATCGCCTGCGGGCTGATCGTTCACGGCGACCGCGCCGCTTTTCTGCGGAACGGTCCCGGTCCCCGAAGCAGCGTGGGGAGAGGATAGCGAGAATACAAAAGACGAGTCCCGGCCCAGGAACCAGGCTCCGGCCAAAAGGACGCCGAACATGATGCCGACGATGAATGAATTGACCGAAAACGCCTTTGTCATACGGAAACAGTAGCATAAGCCGGAAGGGTGAGAAGACCTTCGGCTTCCGCGAGCAATTCACCCACTCGGTCGCTCGGCAGATGCAGAATATCAAGCCGCCGCCGCTCCCGAATGACCTCGTCGACCGCGATGGTGTCGTGCTCAATGAGGAGGCGCTTCTCGGCGCGCGAAAGCCCGGTAAGGGCGGTGATGGGATACACCTTCATGCGGTGCATGCGCGCCGCCAGACTGTCATCTGCGGGATAGCCCCAACCAAGGAGCTCGACGCCCGCGCATTCGGCATAGGCAATGGCTTCCGAGGTGAACTTCGTGTTGGTGACGAGAAGGCCGCGGTCGATGGGGCACGCGCGCACCGCCGGATCGCAATTGAATATGTCATCGAAACGGCTCTTCACGTAAAGCGCGACTTTCAGATCGGTCTTGTAGCCCGGATCATTATGATATTTCAGCTCGGCGGCGATGAACGTGTTCTGTTCCGGGTGCGACGCGTAGAAATCAACTTCGTGCGTGACGCACTTCCCTTTTATGAGTTTGCGCGTCTCCACCTCCCACCCTTCCGCGCGCAAAAGGTGCGATATGAAATCTTCGAACGGATGCCCGGTGGGACCGAGTTCAAGCAGGGCGCGCCGAAGCGCGTACCGGGCGGCGACGGGGCGCGCTTCGCGGCGCAAAAGCGCAAAAGCGCGGGTATAAATTTCTCTGGAGGAGGTGCCGGGAGCGATGGAACTCGTGATGGTCTCCGCGATGTGTTCGGCGGCATGCGCGCCCGCTCCGGCGCGCTTGAGCGATATCACCAGACGCGCGGGATCGAAGACCTCGGTGGTCCCGTCGGCCTTGGTGATGATCGGCAGGGTCGTCATGGCGCGCTCGTGGTCGCCAAAGCGCCGTTCACCATCACCGTTATCGGCAGGGACGCGGGCGCCGACACGCTCGCTTCGAACGTTACGCGCGTCGGGACCTGGAGGCACACGCCGGAATCGTTCGGCATCATTAGGTCGATGAGAATGCCGGTCGTGCTCGACGCATCGCCCTGGAGCGAAGCCTGCGCGGAGACCGTAGCGCATGCATTCGGCGCGAGAAGCGAACCGGTAATGGTATGGACGCCCTTCTTAAAAAGATCGCGTACGGAAACGGACGGGACTCCCGTATCGGCGGATTGAAGCGCCGGAGTTTTCGGTACATCGCGAGTGTGCGGCACCGACAGGACGAAGCCGCCGATGACGACGAGTGCGATGATGGATGCGGCAACCCAGAGGCGCGTGTGACTCATTCTGTAATACTACCACCCCCGACAAGTTCGCCGGAACGATAGAACACGATGGATTGTCCGGGTGCGGGAGTTTCCGGCAGCGGCTCGCTGCTCGCGAAGCGGCCGTCCTCTACGCGACCCTTGATGCGCGCGCCGCGGTAGCGGTACTGCGCTTCGTCCGCCTCGGATGGATCTCGGAACCAGTTTGCGCCGGCGAACGGGATGCTCGATCGTGCGCGCGCCGCCGCCGGAAGCCGCGTCTTCCCAACGACGAGCTCGTTCTTCGCGACGTCTTTGGCAAGGACGAACCACGGACCGTTCTCGCGCGCGGCGCGGAGCGCAACGCGCTCTCCGAGCGTATACAAGAGGACGCCGTCGTGCGCTCCGACAAGCGCTCCCTGCCCGTCCACTGCGCGCCCCGGGTGCGCGCCGAACTCGTTCCGAAGGAACTCTTCAACCGAAATGCTCCCGAGGAAACAGACGCCCTGGCTGTCTTTCTTCTCCGCCACCGGCAAATTAAAACGCTTCGCGAGCGAACGCACTTCCGCCTTTTCCATGCCGCCGACCGGGAATATCGCTTCCGCCAAGATCTCTTTCGGCACCGCCCACAGAAAATAGCTCTGATCCTTCTCGCCCGAGCGATAGTGCCCGGTGGCGATGGCGTCCGCGCCGTGCATTTTGGCGAACCGGTAAAACGCACCGAACTTCACTTCCCGGTTGCACATCACATAGATCG
>JAKAGD010000036.1 GCA_021817685.1 bacterium | reverse complement strand
CCGGCTCCTACACGCTCACCTACAGAGCGACCGACGCGGCGGGGAACACCGGCACCGCCTCCCGCCTCGTCACCGTCGTGGCACCGACCGCCTCTTCCACCACAACAACGACAACCTCTTCTTCAACTACCACCGCAACCTCCACCACCCCATAAACCAAGGCTAAACCTCTGAAATGCCAGAACACAATCTTCCATGAGACGAATCACATTCAGCGAAGGGGAGTATTACCACATCTATAACCGGGGCGTTGATAAGCGGGACGTGTTCACCAGTCCGCATGAATACCGTCGCTTTCAGTATGCGCTTGCGCTACTCAATGATTGCGATACGTCGCAAGTCTCGCACATGCTGAGAAAAGCTGAGGTAAACCTGCTCCGCGAGCATTATTCAGAGGCTAAACCTCTGAATAATGCTCGCGGGCGAAAGAGTTTGCGGATTCATCGCGGCGATAGTCGGGAACCGCTCGTGGCAATCGGGGCGTATTGTCTCATGCCGAATCATTTCCACCTCTATGTGACGCCGCTCGTCGAAAACGGCATCTCGCGTTTTATGCAGCGTCTCCAGACCTCGTACACAATGTATTTCAATGAGCAACATGAACGCAGCGGTGCACTCTTCCAAGGTACGTTTAAAGCGCAGCATGTCGATCGAAATGCTTATGCGCGATACCTTTTTTCGTACATCCATCTAAATCCTGCAAAACTCAAGGACCCGAAATGGAAGGAGCGCGGCGCTCGGGACTTGCGAGCGTTGCGGACGTATGTCCGGGAATACCCGTACTCAAGTCTCGGGGAGTATCTGGGAGATCGGCGCGTCATCACCGACCCGACTCGGTTTCCAGCATATCTTTCCGATGCGAGCGACGTTGATGAGCATATCGATGTATGGCTTTCCACGCGGGAGGATTTTTCAGAGGTTTAGCCTCTGAATCTTAGCCGCAGAGGGTGCGCATGGGGCGGGTGGTATACTTTTGGTATTGATTCTTTAATTTCTTAATCCACGCTTTTATGGCAATTCGAGTGGCGATAAACGGGTTCGGGAGGATAGGGCGGGCTTTTGCGCGGCGGAGCGCCGGGCGCGGCATTGAGATCGTCGCGGTGAACGACCTCGGCTCGCTCGACAATCTCGCGTATCTCCTGAAGTACGACACGGTGTACGGCCGCGCGCCGTTTACAGTAGAGGCGAAGGACGGCGCGCTCATGGTGGACGGGAAAGAGGTGAAATTCTTTTCGGAGAAAGATCCGGCCGCGCTCCCGTGGAAGGACCTCGCGGTGGATGTGGTCGTGGAAAGCACCGGTTTTTTCACTAATTACGAGAAGGCGCAGGCGCACATCATGGCCGGCGCGAAGCGCGTCGTCATCACCGCGCCCGTGAAGGAGGAATCGGCGCTCGGCGCGACGGTGCTCATGGGATTGAATGAAGACCTCTTTGCAACTGTCCGGATGACCAGCAATGCCTCCTGCACGACGAACTCCGCAAGTCCGGTCATCAGCATTTTGGACGAAGCTATCGGCATTGAGAAAGCCATCCTTTCCACCACGCACGCCTATACGGCTTCGCAGTCCATCGTGGACGGCCCCTCTCGGAAAGATATGAAGGAAGGGCGGGCGGCGGCGCAGAACATCACGCCGACCTCCACCGGCGCGGCGATTGCGGTGACGGAGGCCTATCCGCAATTGGCGGGGAAGTTCGACGGCATCTCGCTCCGCGTGCCGGTGGCGGCGGGGTCCATCGCGGACATCACTTTCATCGCGAAGCGTCCGACGACGAAAGAGGAGGTGAACGAGATACTGCGCGGCGCCGCAGCGGCGCCGCGCTGGGAGGGAATTTTCAAAACGACCGACGAGAAGCTCGTCTCAAGCGACATTGTGGGCGAGCCGTACGCCTCCATCGCCGACCTCGGCATGACGCGCGTGGTGGACGGGAACTTGGTAAAGGTGCTCGCCTGGTACGACAACGAGATGGGGTACACGGAGTCGCTCGTACGGCACGTCATTGCCGCCGCCAATGCCTAAAGTCTATTTCGCCGCCGATCATGCCGGGTTCGCGCTCAAGAACGCGCTCGCCGAGCATTTGCGCACGCTCGGGCACGAGGTAGAGGACATAGGGGCGCACACGCTCGATCCGGAAGACGATTATCCGGACTTTGTAACGCCGCTCGCCAAGCGCGTCGCGGACGAAGTGGGTGCGCGCGGCGTCATCATCGGCGGGAGCGGGCAGGGCGAAGCCATGTGCGCTAATCGCATTCCCGGCACTCGTGCCGCGGTTTTTTACGGACCCGCCCGTGTGACCGCGGCGCTCGACATTGAAGGCGGGCGGTCCGAGGACGGTTTCGACCTGGTGCGGCTCGCTCGCCGGCACAACAATGCGAACGTGCTTTCCATCGGCGCCCGCTTCGTCTCCGGCGAGGAGGCGGAAGAGGCCGTACACATATTTCTGGACACGCCGTTCTCCGATTCTCCGCGCCACGCGCGCCGCCTTGCGAAGTTCTAGGAGAGAGTATACTTATACCTACAATGGCAGAAGTCCAATTCGAGGAAGAACCGCAATATCAGAATTTCCCGCAACCGGAGAAAAAGCCGTTTTTCATCAGACTCGTGCTCGCTACCGGCATCGTTTCCACCGACCGACAAGCGGAGTATGTCCTGCTCGGAGTGGCGGCGCTGGCTATCGTGCTCGCATTCCTCATCCCGTCTGTCTTCGGGAGTTCGCAGGCGCGAGTGCCGCAGAGCATTATTGATGCGGCAATGAAACCGCCGCCGGCTTTCCAGCGTTGACCGGTATGGCGCACCCATCGGCGGCAAGAGGTTCTACGACCAAGCGAGCGGACCAAGAGAGAGATTCTGATTTTCCTCTTACGAACGAGCGCCGGGAGAAAACCCCGTCCTCCGGGTTTACGCTCATCGAACTCATGGTAGTTATCGCTATCATCGGCGTCCTCTCCTCTGTCGTACTCGTATCGCTGAACGTCGCCAAATTGAAGGCGAACGATGCGAAACGCGTATCCGACCTGCATGCCATACAGACGGCACTCGAGATGTACGCGACCGACCATAATGCATATCCGGTCACGACGACGTGGTCGAGCCTATGCGCCGCGTGGCCCGATCAAGGCGGCGGCAATGTCATACCGGGCCTCGTGCCGACGTATATTCCCAAGATGCCTTCTGATCCCGCAATGGATACCTCGGGCAGTCTCTGTTGCTACCTGTATTACTCGAACGGCGCCGACTATAAACTGCTCGCGCACAATTGTCCGACCTCGTACGCCTGTTACGGCAGCGGCGAGCTCAAGGCGGGATTTTATGATCCGGTACGCCCCACGTGGGCTTGCGCGGCCTATACGGCAGGCGCATCGGGTTGGTAGGGCCGCTTCGCGCCGCGCCGCCTCGCGAAGTTTTAAAAAGTATAAAGGAGCAGGTATAAGGTATAAAGGGAATTTCCCCCATACTTTATACTTTTCCCTATATACTGTTTCCTATGAGCCTTGTGGTACCGGCCGTGCTCCCGTCCTCGCGCAAAGACCTTGACGAGAAGCTTTCGATATTTGCCGCATTTCCCGCGGTCTCGCGGGTGCAGATAGACGTCGTCGACGGGAAATTCGCCACGCCGGCGTCTTGGCCCTGCTCCGCTCCCGGAGAATTGTCGACCATGGCGGGGCGCGGAGAGATGCTCCCCGCGCTTGACCGCATTGCATACGAGATAGACCTGATGTGCCTCGACCCGGAACAGGCGGCGGACGCCTGGCTTGCGCTCGGCGCGACGCGCCTCACTTTCCATGCCGAAAGCGCGACCGACCTGCCGCGCCTCCTCGCCTCCGCGCGGAACCGCTACGGCAGTTTCATCTCATTCGGGCTTGCGCTTAACATTGCAAGCGACCTTGCGCTCCTGGAGCAAGGCCTCGGCGAGATAGAATACGTGCAATTCATGGGCATCGCGCGCATCGGCCGGCAAGGGCAGCCCTTCGATCGGCGCGTGTTCGAGAAAATACGCGTGTTCCATAGCCGCCACAAGGATATGCCGCTCCAGGTGGACGGCGGCGTCTCGCTTGCGAACGCCCGCCAGCTCACCGCGCTCGGCGTCACAAGCCTCGTTGTCGGCTCTGGCATCCTGAAAGCGAGCGATCCGGCCGCCGCACTTGCGGCACTTGAGGCGCTTGAAACGCCGTTCGGCGTCTGAAGAAAAGTATAGAGGGGTACGTATAAGGTATAAGGGGAGATCCTTTATACCGCATACTTTATACTTTATACTTACCCAATGGCACTCACCGATGAACAAACGCGTTCGCTTGAGAAACAGGCGGAAGCCATCCGCGAGACTATTATTACGTCGCTCGTTGCCGCCGGGAGCGGGCACACGGCCGGCCCCTTGGGCATGGCGGATATCTTTACCGCATTCTATTTCCATATCCTCAATCACGATCCGAAGAACCCCGCGTGGGAAGAGCGCGACCGGCTCGTGCTCAGCAACGGCCACATCTGTCCGGTTCTGTACGCCACGCTCGCACATGCCGGCTATTTCCCGGTAGAGGAGTGCCTCACGCTCCGCAAATTCGGTAGCCGGCTCCAGGGGCATCCGGAGCGCCTCCGCTTGCCGGGACTTGAAACCACCTCCGGTCCTTTGGGCGAGGGGCTCTCGCAGGCTTCCGGCATGGCGTACGCGTTACGCATGGACGGCAAAAAACAGCGCGTGTACTGTCTCATGAGCGACGGCGAGCAGGAAGAAGGGAGCGTTTGGGAAGCGGCAATGTTCGCCGGCAAATACAAGCTCTCAAATCTCATTGCGGTGATGGACCGCAACAACATACAGATAGACGGCATGACGGAAGACGTGATGCCTTTGGAGCCGATCGCGGACAAGTATCGCGCGTTCAACTGGCATGTCATTGAAGTGGGCGGGCACGACCTCAATGCATTCATCTCCGCCGTGGAAGAGGCGAAGGCCGTGTACGAGAAGCCGACGCTCATCATCGCCCACACCATCCCCGGCAAGGGCGTTCCGGAAATCGAGTTCGACTACCACTGGCACGGCAAACCGCCCACGAAAGAGGAAGGGAAACGGTTCCTGAAAGAAATACGGAGTATGAACGGCAAGCTCCCGCATGAATATGCTTAACGAACGCGCGCATCTCTCCAAGAACGTCTTTACGGACGATATAAGCAAAGCGCCGACGCGTGACGGTTTCGGCACGGGTACTGTGGAAGCGGGGAAGGCGGACCCGCGCGTGGTAGTGCTCTGCGCGGACCTCTCCGAAAGCACGCGCGCCGAGTGGTTCCAAAAGGAATTTCCCGAACGGTTCATAGAACTCGGCGTCGCGGAGCAGAACATGGCCGCGGTCGGAAGCGGCATGGCCGCCGCCGGGAAGGTGCCGTTCATCGCAAGTTACGCCGCGTTCAATCCCGGCCGCAATTACGAGCACGTACGCACGACCATTGCGCTCAATCGCGCGAACGTGAAGGTCTGCGGGATGCATGCGGGCGTCTCCGTCGGTCCCGACGGCGCGACGCACCAAATGCTGGAAGACATCGGGCTTATGCGCATGCTCCCGGGAATGATAGTCATCGCGCCCGCGGACAGCGAGGAGGCGCGCAAGGCGGTCGTCGCGGCGGCAGGATATGACGGTCCGGTGTACCTGCGCTTCGGCCGCGCGGCGACCCCGGTCTTCACGACGGCCGAAACGCCGTTTGGAATTGGGAAGGCGCTTACGCTGTTTGCGCCGGAGGCGCCGCGCGTCGCGCTCCTTTCCACGGGTTCATTAAGCTACGCGGCGCTCGCCGCGGCGAAAGAGCTTGAGGCAGACGGCATCGGGGCTATCGTTTTGCATATACCGACCATAAAGCCGCTGGATACGGAGGCGGTGCTGGATGCGGCGCGGAAGGCGGGGCGCGTATTGACCCTCGAGGAGCACCAGGCCGCAGGCGGCTTCGGGAGCGCCATTGCTGAATTCCTGTCGGAAGCGCACCCGGTGCCGCTCAAGCGGCTCGGTGTCGCCGACCGGTTCGGCCAGTCCGGTTCTCCGGACGAGCTTCTTGCGCATTACGGACTCGACGCTGCCCACATAGCGGATGCCGCGCGGGCCCTGGTGCGTGTATAATACGGGTGTGAAAGACAGAATAAATTCCTACTTTGCGACTCTGCTCATCGTGGCCGCCGGCGCGGCCGCGGTTTGGATGATAAACCGCATGTTGAGTTCAGCGACGCTCACCTCCTCCTTCGGCGGCAGTGAAGCAAACTACGCGCCGCTCCAGCAGTCGATCCTCAAACAGTAGTGAGTGCGCTTTGACGGGGCGCTGCGTGTCCGTCAAAACGACTGAACGCGGTACTCTGCGGGCGCTTCGGCGAGATATTTTTCAAGCACGGCGCGCGAAAGGAGACCCTTTTGCGCGCCGATCTCCTGCACGACCGACATTGAATTAACCGGCCCCCAGAGAAGCGCTTCCTCAAGAGATTTCCCGAGCGCGAGCGCGGCGACGAACGTGGAGGTCATGGCATCGCCGGCGCCGGTGCGGTCATAGGGCGGCTTCGGGTCGGGATACATCGGCACCTTGAGCATTTGGGCGCCGTCATAGGCGTATGCGCCGTTCGGACCGTCCGTGATGAGGACCGTCTTCGGTCCGAGCTTCCGCATCTCTTCGAGCAGGGTCTTCATGTCCGTCTCGCCGACCTCCAGGATGCGCTCGGCCTCCTCTTTATTGCACGCGACGATTTCTGAAACGGCGTAGAGCGCGGCAAGTTTCCCTTTGCCCATTTTCATTTGGAAGGTGCCGGGCTGGAAGGCGAGCTTTGTCTCCGGATGCGCGGGGAGCCACGCGGCGAGATCTGCGTGGAATTGTCCCGAATTTTCTCCGGCGGAAGAGAGGTATATCCACTTCGGCGCTTCAAAGCCTTCCGGGATGAGGTACGGATAGGTCTCATGGCGGATGAGGATGGTGCGCTCGGACTCGTACCAGAGCACGTAGTGGTGGTTCGTGGGGATGCCGTCGTTCACCGCGACGTACTTGGTATCGACGCCTTCTTTAGCGAAGGTCGCGAGTATCTCTTCGCCGTAGCGGTCCTTGCCCACATTAGAAACGAAGCCGGAGGAGAGGCCGAGCCGGGCGGCGGCGACCGCCGCGTTCGCGGCGTTCCCGACCGCCGGTACGAGCTCGGAGAATTCGTAGGGTATC
>JAKAGD010000035.1 GCA_021817685.1 bacterium | reverse complement strand
CGGTCACCGCATCGCCATCCCTTTTAGTTATCTGTCCGCAGTCGAAGAATTGCAGATAGTCTCCGTTTTTGTGCTGTATCCGATAGGTCGCCTCGTACCGCTCCGCCTTGCCGGAGAGATGGTCTCGCATCGCTTGCATCGTCTTCTCGCGATCGTCCGGGTGGACGAGGTCGACGAAGTCTTGGTAGTGCTTGAATTTATCCGGGGTGTAGCCGAGCATCTCCGCTTTCGCGTCGCCGAAAGACACTGTTCCCGAGGGCAGGCTCATCTGCCACCACGTTGTCGTTCCGTTCAGAACTGCGGCATCAAATTCCTCCATCCTGCGGTTTCTTTCGTCCATAGGTATACAGGCATTAACTACGGCTAGTACTGCCTCCAGTGTAGCAGTGCGCCCCTATGCCGCCTTGCGTTAAAGGGGGATAAACGAAAACCGCACTCCAAAAGATGAAAATTACTTTCTGGAGTATCGGCCGATCAATTCCGCTTTCCCGAGCGTTACCGGCGCGAGCGCCCCAAGGACATCCTTTTTCGTTGCGCCGGCGCTGAGCGTGAGCGGGGAACTGAGCGCATAGAGCGTGAAGATGTAACGGTGCTCGTGCGGTTCATATTCGGGCGGCGGGCACGGGCCGGTATAGCCGCCGGTGCCGGCGCTGTTGAGGCCCGCTGTGCCGACGCCGTCGTCCTCGGGTATCTCCGTTATGTCGGCGGGGATGTTGAAAAGCACCCAGTGGTCAAAGGCATCAATGCCGCGCGATTCGCGCACGACGCTCGGGATGTCGGGGTCGTCCATGACGAGTGCGAACGCCCTGGTCCCCTCCGGCGAGCCGCTCCAGGCGAGCGCTGGTGAGAGTTTGCGGTCTCCGTCGCAGGTATATTTCACAGGGATTGACCCGCCATTCTCGAACGCGGGGCTTGTGAGTGTGAATGCCATGCCTAAAGTATACAATCCCGCACCGCTTTGCGGCGCGAGAAATCTGGGTTAAAATGCATTTGCGCTCCCAGAGGAGCGCATTAATTCATTCCGCGGTAGCTCAGTGGTAAGCCGTAGGAACGGCTTCCTCCCAGCGCTTGCCTCGGACAAATGCATGCAGACATGCTTTGTCGCTCGGCTCGCTTGGTAGTAGAGCGGCTGGCTGAAGAAGGGAAGCGAAATGTGTGCGGTTCGTAATATATTCCGCGGTAGCTCAGTGGTAGAGCGGCTCGCTGTTAACGAGTTGGTCGTAGGTTCGAATCCTACCCGCGGAGCTAGAAACAGTTAGGCCCTGATGCGAAAGCATTGGGGTCTTACTGTTTCTCTCCGTCGGTAGGATTCGAAGAGACGGAGCGGGGTACCCGTTCAGCAGAACGGGTCGCGAGTCGCGGACACGACCGAATGCGAGCGGCGGCGAGCATTCGAGTTGCGGAAGAAAAATGTAATCATGGTCCTACCCGCGGAGCCGAGAAAACAAAACAAAAGAGTCCTTTAGGGTTCTTTTGTTTTCGAACAAGCCTACTTACCCGCCAAGCAACTATTGACAGGTGTTGCATATCGTTATATATAGGATTCCAGGTCGAACGGTGTCGTTCGTCAAATGCATCTTCAACTGGGGGAGAGAAGAATGAAAATTACCGCAAGACGAGTACGGGACGGAAGAGGGCTGCGCCCGCTTGTACAAGATTACTTTCATGACGAACTGGGAACCGTTTCTCTGAGGGGGGCCGGAGAAGATGTGTGGATCGTCCTCGATCTCGCCCAGTTCTTTTCCTCCACACTTCAAGAATTGGCTACCCAAGACAGATTCCACCGTCTGGTAAACAGACTTGTGACCGTTAACAAGTATCCGCCGGAGACGAAAGTTCTCGCTGCCACGAAAGCCGGGGCGAGAATAATCGAAATAAAGGGCCGGCAGTTCTTGGAGGTCGGGTACACTGTTCACCAACGCGACATCTAGAGATTCATGTTGCCGCTCGACAGACCGCGTCTGTACGAGCGGTTCTGTTTTTATATAAACGATCCTTTCAGTCTCGCGGTTATCGGGGCAGGGGAGCTCCGCGGCGCGGCCGGTTGTAAGAAAATTGTCCTCAAGCGAGTTGGGGCATTGACATATACAGCATATCGTGCTATACAACACATAACGGAGTCAGTCCGCATGCTCATTTGTTCAACTTCATATCAGGGAGACGCCATGGAACACGGAACCGTGAAGTGGTTTAACGAGGCCAAGGGCTTCGGCTTTGTTAGCACGGCCGACGGTGATGTCTTTTGTCACATCGGCCAACGCGCGCGCGGTGAAGAGGGTGTCCCTCAGCAGGGCGCCACGATCTATTTCGAACGCAAACAAGGCCAAAAAGGACCGGTGGCTGCAGCATGGCGGCTCTCGCAGCCCGCCACTACAGTCCCGCCAGCGAAACAGGATACCAATCTCGAGCAAGATCGTCGTGACGGATACCGTCCGGGTGTGATGATCGCGTTTCGCATCCGCGGAACACACGAGGTGATGCTTGGTCGCCGGCGCGGTTTTTGGACCTGGGTGCACGCGGTACTGCACGACGAGCCCCATGATGCCGAGAATTGGATGTACTCCTGGGGTGTACCTCAGGGCGGCATCGAAGAGGGCGAGACCTGTCAGCAGGCAATTTGGCGCGAGATCGGCGAAGAACTGGGGCCTGAGTGGGCCGAACAGATCGTCGGCGAACCGAAGTTTCTCTTTTCGGAGCGCGCCACTTTCCGCGTCGAGAAAGACGGCAAAGTGTACAAGGGAAAATCCTTGTACGTGTTTCTCGTCGAGGTCGACGTGCCGGACCACTGCTTCGACTGGATGTACGGTCATCGCCAGGACGAGTTCTGGACGTTGCCGACGCCCGAATTCGAGGGCGGCATTCAGTTCTACGATCTGCAAACCGCCCGCAGTTTGATCAACTCGACGCAGCGAGGGCCAAAGGGCACGCAGCTCATCAAGCTGTTCGAGCTTGCGCAGGCTTCCTGATCGGAATTTAGTATTTGGCCCACGAACTGGCTCACACGCCACATCGTGGGCCTTTTCGTTTTTTACGAAACAGGTTCGAAAATTGTCGTTCCGATTGAGAAAAACTTGACAGGCATATTTATATAATGTATAAGCAGTACTAGGCGGCTTCTAAACCTAAGCGGTGCCTCCCATGAAGGGGCGCCTTTGATTGTTCGTTGTCAGAAGGAGAGATTCATGAAATCAGTTCGTATGGCGGTAGCGGCCGGCATGGTCGTGTTATTGGCAGGTTGCGGCGGCGGAGGCGGCGGTTCAGCAACTCCCGCTACCGTACCGACGGCTCAGACGGCGCTTGGTTGCCCGGTCGGCGGTGCCGCACCGGGGGGCGACACGAGCAAATGTGAGCAAGTGGCCATGGTCGGGTCGAATCCTGTCCAGGTCGACCCAACGATGACCGCGGTAACGGTGTCTGTCTCGGGCACACTCAAACCGGCGAGCGTCAATTCGGACAGCATCGTGGTCTGGCGCGGCGCGCCGAAGACGAGCACCGTCTTCGGCGGGAACGTGTCTCTTTCGGCGGACGGCAAGGCCATCACAGTTGCGCTGCCGCGCCGTCTCGGGCTCGGGCGCACCTATCCGGTGACCGTGGATGTGCTCGACACGCTTGGGCGTCCGGTGTCGTTTATCGTCTCGCTCAGCACGTCGAAAGCGAACTGCGCGGACACGGCCGTCTGGTCGAATCCGGGCTACTTCTCGAAAACGCTCGGCACCTGCGTCGCTTACATCGGCGTGCAGGTAAAATTGGACCAGACTCTCAACAAGATGCAGGACGACACCTGCACGCTGGCCCTGGGCAACCCGCTGAGCGAGAACTGCGCGGATTACCTGTCGAACGGAACGATTCGCCTGGCGGAAACGCAGATCGTGGTGAACAGCGAGCTCGTGACCTGGGCATTTACCGCCCAGGACGCGGTGCTGCTAGGCACCAATGATCCGTCGACCACGCGGCCGAATGTGGTGGCGAAACTCGCCTCGCCGCTGCCGAACGCGATAGCCACGGTAACGGGGAATGTCCTCGGCGGATACTTCGTCACCACCGACGGGAAAGGCTACCAAGCCTCCGTCAATGCGAAAAACGAGATTGAGCTGGTGTGCAAACTGAAATGCTGAACTCGACCCCGGCTCTTTCTTCGGCTTCAAACGCCCCGCGCTTGCGCGGGGTGTCTTTTTTATACGAGCGCCCGCGCCCGCGGTGGTATGCTGTGCTCATGCTTACCTTATATGTAAAAACCGGATGCCCGTTCTGTCATAAAGTGCTGGACACGGGTGAAGAGCTCGGCATTTCGTTTGAAGAGAAGAATATTGCGGATGATGCAGTTGCGGCGGAACTCATTGCGCGCGGCGGGAAGCGCCAGGTGCCGTACCTGGTGGACAGCGAAAAGGGAATTGAGATGTACGAATCGGCCGACATCGACGCGTACCTGCGCAACACATACCCAAAACAATAAATGTTCATAAAAATCTTTGTTACGCCGGACGCGAAGCGCGAGAAAGTGGAGGAGAAAGGCGAGACGCTTCTTATCTCAGTGCGGGAACCCGCATCCGGGAACCGCGCGAACGACCGCGTGCGCGAGCTTGTCGCTTTGCGGGAAGGGGTGCCGGCGGGCTCGGTGCGCATCCTGACAGGACACCGTTCTCGGGCTAAAATGGTAAGTGTCACTGGCAATTGAGCGAGCATTGTTTAACCGCTGATTTTTTACCCCATGAATATCACTATCAAAGCGACGAAATACCAACTGAGACCGGAGACGGAAGCATTGATAGAGGAGAAACTTGCGGCGCCGCTCCGCCTTCTCGGAGAGAAAGGCGATACCGCACTGCTTGAAATAGAGGTGGAAGAAGCGCCGCCGCAGGGACGCTCATCGGAGCCGTTCCGCCTTGTCGCCCGGCTTGCCGTGGAGGGGAAAGTCTTCCACGCCGAAGCGGTGAAGCCCAACCCGGAGAGCGCGGCGGACAAAGTCCGCAGCGAGCTTGAGGCGGAGATACGGCGTTCCCGCGGGCGCGCGCATAAGCTCTGGAAGCGCGGCCATTCCGCTATCAAGCGGATGCTTCGCTTCGGTTAATTCCGGTCGAGATCGGCGTACGCCATCTCGCGCTTACCCTCCGGAATGACGCGCTCGATGGTGAATTTCCCGTTCTGGAGGGACGCTGCCGTTATTTTGATGCGTTTTCCGTTCTCAAAGAAATAGGTGCCGATCGAGTCAGCATAGGCGCGGTATTTGTTCCAGTTCACCTCGGCGGGCGCGTCGAGCGCGAGGAGCCCGTCCTCTTTCGTGAATTTGCGCGTGTGCGAAGCACGCGAGGCGTCCTGCGCTTTCGGCACGATGTCGCCGGAAAGATAAGCGGGGAGCGTGTCGGCAAGAAGCGTTGCACCGAGCTCAATGAGGCGCGGGCGCAGCTCGCGCGCGGTTTCATCCGGCGCGATGGGCGTCGCCGCCTGCGCAATGATGTCGCCCGCGTCGAGCTCCTTCACCATCTTCTGGACGGTCACGCCGGTCACGCCGTCGCCGGCAAGGAGCGCCGCTTCAAGCGGCGTCGCGCCGCGGTACTTCGGCAAAAGCGAATAGTGCACGTTCAAGACTCCTTTCGGGAATGCACTGATGAGCGCTTCGGGGAATATCTTGCCGTACGCGACGACGACGGCATAATCGCATTCGTGTGCTTGCAGGGCAAGGACGGTTTGCGTATCGAGTTTTTCCGGAGTAAGGACGGGAATGCGTCGCGCTTCGGCGAGCGCTTTCACCGGCGACGGGGTAAGCACGAGGCCGCGTCCGCGCGGCGCGTCCGGAGAGGTCACGACGACTTCCGGCACGAACCCGCGTTCGATGAGAAGCTCGAGCGTATCGCTCGCGACCCGCGGCGTGCCGAAATATATGAATTTAGCCGGTCGTTGCATGCTGGATGTGAATGAGGTGTTCGGCGTGATCGATGAAGAGTATGCCGTTTAAGTGGTCTATCTCGTGCTCAAATATCTGCGCCATGATGCCGCCGCCGCTCTTCTCAAAGCGTGTACCGTCCATCCGTTGCGCACGCACTGTGGCGCGCTCGTGTCGCTTGGTCGTGCCGTAGATGCCGCGGACAGAGAGGCATCCCTCGTCCATTCTGGCGCGCTTGCGAGAGGTCTTCACTATTTCCGGGTTGATATATATCTCCACATCGGCGGGCGGCGGAGGCGGCACGGGCGCGCCCTCGACCACGTTCGGCGGGGGGAGCGTGCGGTCTTTGCGCACGATGAAGATGCGGTACGGGACGCCTATTTGCGGCGCGGCAAGCGCCACGCCCTCAAGCTCGTAGTCCAGCGCCTCGGTCATGTCGGCGATTATTTGGGCGAGCTCCGCGGTGCCGAACAGCTCCTCCGGCACCGGTTCGGCCGTCTCCCGCAACACGAGCGCCCCGTCTTGCACGATTTCTTTCATGTTGCCTAGTATACCCCGATGCGACAGAACCGGCAAAAGCACGTGAGCAGAGCAAATTCAGACAATAAGACCAGGCCAAGCGGCCAGCACCGACCGTTTTGGCATTGGCGAACGCCGCGCGAAGCGCGATGCAAAAACGGTTGAGCGCGAGGAGCGGGTCTGAATTTGCTCTGTTCGCGTGCGCACGCTATCTCCTCTAGTGTTTTGCCGGATCCAGTTCCCACCAGAATTTTTTCCCGAAATTTTTCGCCTGGCTGCAAACGCTTTTTAAGTAATACAGGTCTTGCGTCGGTATTTTCTCCAGCACGGTGCCGAGGTGCGCCATGGTCATGGGGGCGAGGCCGTCGTGCGCGCGCGAATGATTGAGGTGGCGCAGGAAGAACCGCATCAGCTCGCCGCGTTCGGTCTGGCGTTTCCGTCCCTTCGGCGCCGCCGCCGCTTTCTTCTCGAATTCGGGGAGCATCTCGCCGATCGATTTCATAGCCTAGCCGGTATGCGCTTCAATGGATGCGCCCAGGTGCTGGAGGCGGTGCACGATGTCCTCATAACCGCGATTGATGCTGTACACGTTGCGGAGGAGGGAGCGGCCCTTGGCGCCGAGCATCGCGACGAGGATGATGGTCGCGGGACGGAGCGCAGGCGGGCAGATGACTTCCGCGGCTTTGAGCCGCGTGGGGCCCTCTATGGAAATGCGGTGCGGATCGTGGAGCGTCGTGCGGGCGCCGAGGCGGTCAAGTTCGGTGTAGTAAATAGCGCGCTTCTCGTACACCCAGTCGTGGATGAGCGTCGTGCCTTTCGCCTGCGTGCTGATGACGGCAAAGAAGGGGAGGTTATCGATGTTGAGGCCCGGATACGGGCGCGCGTGGATCTTCTCGGGGAAGGCGACGAGCTCGGACGGCTTAATACTGATGTCTACGAG
>JAKAGD010000034.1 GCA_021817685.1 bacterium | reverse complement strand
TCGTCGAAGACAAGAAAGGCAATTTCCAGATCGTCATCACCTCGATACCGTACCGCGTCAACAAGTCCGACCTCATCGTGCGCATCGCGGACCTCGTGCGCGAAAAGAAGATCGACGGCATCCGGGGCCTGCGCGACGAATCGACGCGCGACATACGCATCGTCGTCGATCTCAAGCAGGGCGCGCGGCCGCAGAACGTCCTCAACTATTTGTATAAGCACACGCAGCTCGAGGACCCGTTCCACTTCAATATGGTGATGCTCGTCGACGGCGTGCCGCAGACGATGTCGCTCAAGTCGATCCTCCAGGAGTTCATCAAGCATCGGCAGGAGGTCGTGCGCCGCCGCACGGAGTTCGATCTCAAAAAGGCGCAGGAGCGCGAGCACATCCTCCTCGGCCTCAAGAAGGCGCTCGACCATATCGACGAAGTCATCAAGACCATCCGCGCGTCGAAGGACGTCGTCGAGGCGCACGCGAACTTGATGAAGAAGTTCAAGTTCTCGGAGCTTCAGGCGACCGCCATCCTCGAGATGCGCCTCCAGCGGCTCGCGAACCTCGAGCGCAAGAAGATCGAGGACGAGCTCACCGAAGTGCAGAAACAGATCGCCGAGTTCGAGGCGCTCCTCAAGAGCGAGAAGAAGATGCTCGGCGTCGTGAAGAGCGAGGCCGCGGCGGCGGCCGAGCGCCACGCCGATCTCCGCCGCACCAAAGTCGTGAAGGGTGAGGCGGGCGTCATCTCCGTCGAGGATATGGTGTCCGACGAAGAACAGGTGCTCGTCCTCTCCGCGGGCGGCTACGTGAAGCGCACCTCGCCCGAGGAATACCGCCGCCAGAAGCGCGGGGGAGTCGGCGTCATCGATCTCGATACCAAGGAAGAAGATTTCGTCACGACCTTCCTCACGACTTCGACCCACAGCGACCTCCTCTTCTTCACCGACCTCGGCAAGGCGTATCAGATAAAGATGTACGACCTTCCGGAAGGCAAACGCTCGACCAAGGGCAAGGCACTCGTCAATTATCTTTCCATATCGGACAGCGAGCGCATCTCGTCGGTCTTGCCGATGCGCAAAGGGGAGAAGGAGGGCGAGCACTACCTCTATATGATAACGAAGCACGGCGTCGCGAAAAAAGTCGATGCGACGGCGTTCCGCGACGTGCGGCGCTCGGGCCTCATCGCGATGAAGCTTCAGAAGGGCGACGAGCTCATCGCGGCGCTTCTTGTCGACAAGGGCGACGAAGTGTTCCTTTCGACCGCCAAGGGCCAGTCGATCCGCTTTAAGGAAAGCGACATCCGTCCGATGGGCCGCACCGCGGGCGGCGTGCGTGGTATGAAGCTGGGGAGCGGCGATGTCATCGTCGGCGCCGGCGTCATCAAGAAGGGCATCAAGGGCCAGGAAGTGCTCGTGGTGTCGCGCAACGGCTATGGCAAGGCGACCAAGACCGAAGAATACAAGACCCAGAAGCGCGGCGGCTCAGGCATTAAGACTATGCAGGCAACGGGGAAGACCGGGCCGCTCATCACCTCGCGCATCATTACGCGCGGCGAGGGAGGGGAGGAAGAGATCGTCGTCATTTCCAAAAAAGGCCAGGTCATCCGCACGGGCCTCGATGAGATAAAAACGCAATCCCGCTCCACCCAAGGCGTCCGCATTATGAAGTTGCGCGAGGGCGACGCCATCGCAAGTTTCGTGTGTTTGTAGTTTGCACGGGAAATAACACAAAAGCCCCATTAAATGAGGCTTTTGTGTTATTAAGGATTACAGAATTGAACAAAATACTAGTTATCCACAGTACAGTTCTTTTTTAAAGACACAGTAAATGCTATAATAGACGGCACAGACAGCATATGGCATTTGAAGAATTTAAACCCACAGTAGGAAGATTTACACCTACAATAAGTATTGGTAGGAGTGGTTTTGGTTTTAGTTCTGGATTTGCGAAAAAATATGGCTCATTAATTGAAAAAAAGGACGGAATGAGTGGAATCAAATTATATTTTGATCGGGATAGATTGGCTGTTGGTTTCAAAATTGTGTCGACGCAAGAGGATGGGGTCATCAAATTGAAATCGATACCAAATGGCGGGTATTTTCTTGGTGCCCGTTCGTTTCTGGTCAAATATGACATTGTCCGCACGCAATTTGAACTTCGATACCAACCAAAAGTTGAACAATCTTCCGACGGACAACTTTTCGTGATCGAACTCAAACGGAAAGTTTGATGAACCTTGAAAATAAATACTCTTTCGAGTGCAAAGGATGGGCCGGTAGCCTATGTTAGTTAAGGCGGCGGGCCGTTAACCCGCGACAGATGGTTGGTCGCCACTTAAGACGTGAGTGCGATTCTCACCCGGCTCACTCTTTGCACTTGAAAAAGTACTTCCCCATCCATTTTTGACGGATGAGACATGTGCGGGTGTAGCACAATTGGTAGTGCGGGACCCCTGGAAGGTTTTGATGGTGGTTCGAATCCACCCACCCGCGCATGTCTCATCCCGCAATATTTCCAATCAAAGAGAAAAAACCTACAGAACCAAACCGTAGGGTATTGAACACTCCATTAGATTAATTACCCCTTTTTTCATATGCAGCATAGCTGCTAGAAAAACTACGCTGAGCACTATATCAAACCTACATACTATTACAACCGCTGACGGAATATATTGCTAGTTTTTTATCCACATCCCCAACCCAAAAGGACTGTCCTTCCCCAGAAAACAAGGCCGGGCCTTGTAGTGGAGTTGTCCACAGCCAAAAAGGACCGTCCTTTCTAGGAAAGGACGGTCCTTTTGTGTCGGGTTGGATCGGGGAAATAAAAAGGCCGGGAGAAACTCCCGGCCGGCCCCCGTGTACGCGTTGCTGTTTGCGATGGCTCGCTTGTCCGTGCCGCGCTATCGCGGGCCTATCTGTCGGCGAGCTTCTTGCCGCCCCAGCCGCCGACCGCGGTCCAGAAGGCGTGCCAGCCGCTCGAGATCCAGACGCCGCCGGTCACGACGTTCCCGACGACCATACCTGCGGCGATGTAGACGAGCTGCTTGCCGGTCAGGCCGAAAGCGACGGTATCGTCGGCCGGTGCCGGAGCGGCGCCGCCGCCCGAGGACGTGGTGCCGGCGGCAGCGAGCATTGTCGGCTGGCCCTGGCCCGTATTGGCCGCGGCGAGCATTGTCGGCTGCGGCTGCGGCTGCGGCGCCGGCGGTGCCGTCGTGTCGGCCGACGCGGCCGCGATCGTGGCGATGCCGTTGCCGATGGCGGCTTGGTCTTGCCCGCCCTGCGCGATGCCGAAGAAACTCAGACTCAAAGCGGCAGCGGCTGCTGCCAAGATGACGCGTCGTTTCATTCTCTTCCCCTTCTCCTTTGGTTGTGCAACAAAAAGCCCTTGCGGGCCCGTATATGGCCCGTGAGAGCGCCATCTGCGCCAACTCTACGCCGAGTTCGAAAGACGTCAAGCCGCCCCCGTGGATATTCACAGCATACAAGGTCCGGCCTTGTAGCGGCTGGAAACCGGACCTTGTGTTCGAGATTGGTATACAATGGAGCCATATGTACGGACGCGAACATATGCCGGCCCATTCGGCACAGGAAAAAACCGGCGCCTTCCTCGATCCAAGACGCGTCGTCAAATCGGCGGAATTCCACGAAGGGATGAAGGTCGCCGACTTCGGCAGCGCGTCCGGCTTCTTCACGCACGAGGCGGCTCGACTGGTAGGCCGCCACGGCGAGGTGTGGTCCATCGATCCCAACCGCGAGCTCCTGGCGCGCACGAGATCGAACGCCGCGATGATGGGCCATACCAACATCGACTTCGTCGCCGCCGACGTCGAGCGCCGCCGGGGCAGCGGCCTTCCCGATGCCTCTATGGATCGCGTCATCGCCGCGAACCTCCTCTTTTCGGCGCGAAACAAAAGCGCGCTCGTCGAGGAGATCTGGCGCGTTCTCAAGGAGGGCGGGCGCGCCGTCGTCACCGACTGGAAGAGCTCGTCCTCCGGACTCGGACTCGAGCCCAAGGATACGATCGCCGAGGAGGATGCGCTGAAGCTCTTCGAGCGCGGCGGGTTCGCGTTCGTCAAAAAAGTCCCTGCCGGCAGCCACCACTGGGGCTTCGTCGTCGAGAAGAAGAGGACGGGACGGGGCAGAACATAGCGATGAACGGACCGGGGGTGATATACTTATCGTGAACAGCGTTATTTCCTGATGTCCGTATGAAATCAACCTCGACCTTCCAGATCATCGCGCTCTCGGTCGCCGTCTTTTTCCTCATCATCGGCATAGTCGTCTTCGCGCTGCGCGGCGGCTCCTTCAGCGGCACTTCGCAGGGGCCCGTCGTCATCTGGGGAACGCTCGACCAGCAGACGATGCAGGGCGTCATCAACACGCTCAAGGCGACCGACAACTCCTTCAATAATGTTACGTATACGGAGAAGGATCCGGCGCTCTACGAGAACAGCATCGTGAATGCCATCGCCGCCGGAAACCCGCCCGATCTTTTCCTTTTGCCGCAGTCGGATATCGCCCAATTCTCCGACAAAGTGCAGACCATACCGTACAGTGCCGTGAGCCAGAGCACGTTCATATCTTCTTTCGTTGACGAAGGGCAGCTCTTCCTCACGCAGGGCGGCGCCTACGCTCTGCCGCTCACGATCGACCCTCTCGTGATGTACTGGAACCGCGACCTCCTCGCCTCGGGAGGCATCGCCTTGCCGCCCGCGCTGTGGAGCGATCTCACGAACGACGCGCCGAAACTGACGCAAGTCGACGCTGCCGGCAATATAAAAACTAGCGCTGCCCCGCTCGGCCTCTGGACCAATATCACGAACGCGAAGGCCGTCCTCTCGACCTTGTTTATGCAGGCGGGGGACCAGATCATCTCGACCGACCAGAACGGCACCCCGGCGGCGGTCTTCGGGACGCGCCCGCAGCAGGCATCCGAGACGCCCGCCGAGTCGGCGCTGCGCTTCTACACCGACTTCGCCAACCCCTCGAAATCCGTCTATTCGTGGAACCGCGCGATGCCGCTCTCGCAAGACGCTTTCGCGGCGGGGAAGCTGGCGCTCTACTTCGGCTATGCGAGCGAGTATAACGCAATCGAGGCGCGCAACCCGAACCTGCATTTCGACGTGGCGCTTATGCCGCAGGCGCAGGGCGGTTCCAGCACGACTTTCGGTACTATGGTCGGCCTTGCGATGCCGCGCGGCGCGAAGAATCCGACCGGAGCGCTCGCCATAGCGGAAAAGCTTACGGCTGCCGCGGCGGCGGGGACGGTGGCGCAGGCCTTCAACTTGCCGCCGGTGCGCCGGGATCTCATCCAGAACGCCCCGGGAAACGCCGTGCAGCAGACCTTTATGAAATCTGCCCTAATCGCTCGCGCCTGGTATGACCCGAATCCGCCCGCGACCGACAGCATCTTCCAAACGATGGTAGAATCGGTGGTGAGCGGCGCAGCGACCCCCGCCGACGCCGTGCAGGCCGCGGCGCAGGCGTTCGTCCGCCTCGTGCCGCCGAAGTCGTAATCCCCTTGACCGAACTATGATGAAAAAAATTATCGCCGCCGTTTCGGCCGCACGCCGGTTTCTCCCGGCGCTTCTTGCCGCACCGTGGACCGCCTTGGCGCAGGACAGCTATCAGGTGACGAATCCGCTGGGCGACATCACGCTCTGCGGGCTCATCAAAGCGGTCCTCAATGCTGCGATGGTCATCGGCGTCCCTATCGCGGTCCTTCTCATCGTGTATGCGGGCTTCAAGTTCGTCGCGGCGCGAGGTTCTTCTGAAGACCTTGCGAAGGCGCGGACGAACCTCTGGTACACCCTCATCGGCATACTCATCTTCTTCGGCGCCGGCGTCATCGCCCAAATAATCATCGGCACATTGACCGCAGTCGGCGTCTCGGGCGTCTCGTCGTGCTGATGTCCTCGGCGCCCCCTTACTTCATTCTATGAACTTCGCAACGCTTGTTTCCGGAACGGTGATACCGATCGTCAATTCGGCGGTCGGAGTGCTGCTGACCGTTTCGCTCGCCATTTTTCTGTGGGGAATCGTACGCTACATCATTTCCTCGGGAAGCAGCGAAAAGTCGCAAGGCCGCGAGATGATGGTCTGGGGCATCGTCGCGCTCGTCGTCTTTTCGGCGATCTGGGGCATCGTCGCGCTCGTGAAGACCTCGTTCTTGGGGGCATAAGATTTCGGCCGTGAGGGTATCTATGCAAACGTTCGCCCAACAATTGACGCTCCCCAACATTGAGAACGGATTTATGTTGCTCGGCGCCTGTCTTATCGCCGTCCTGCTCATTATGTTCTTCTGGCATCTGACGGCCTACGTCTTCTTCAAGGGGGACGACGCCCACCGCATACACGCGAAGATGGGCATTCTCAATACCACCATATCGCTCGTGTTCCTCCTCATCGCGTGGTGGATCTTCGAGCGCATCGCGGGCTTCTTCGGGTGAATTATCCACAATCCGGAAGGACGGTCCTTTTGGACGGTGACCCGGAGCATATGCCGAGCGACGCAAACACAAGGGTATTTGTTGCACCGCTCTGCGGTGCGCAGGGGCGAGGATTTGCGAGCCCTGTCCGGGACTTCGTCCCGGGGCAAATGCCGCTTTTATCCACACAGCCGTCTTGCGGCCCCAGCCGTTTGGGACCACACTTTAGGTAGTGCCCGGTCAGGAGCACTCATCATTAATTACTAGCATTTCACTATGACTTTTCAGACGCTTCTTACCAACATTTTGAATTTGATCAACGGATACATCATCCCGCTTCTGATCGCGATCGCCATCATCGCTTTTTTCTGGGGCATCGTTAAGTACATCTGGGGCGCCGGCGGCGGGGAAGCCAAGGCGGAAGCCGTTAAGATAATCACGGCAGGCATCATCGGCCTCGTCGTGATGCTCGGCGTCTGGGGTATTGTCGCCCTCGTCTCCAACAGCTTGGGTATCGGCGGCTCGACGACGATAAGCCATCCGACCGTACAATAATGCAGCGGAATGCGGCGGCGCACGGAGCGCCGCCGCATTTTTCGTATATACTTAACTATTGCAGCGTCGCGATATCTCGCCTATGACCCCGGAAACGCTCCGCAATAATCTTGTGTCCGCCATCATCGACCCCTTGATGGTGCTTCTCTTCGGCGCGGCGCTTCTCGTCTTCGCGTGGGGCATCGTCGAGTTTATATGGGGCTTGAGCTCCGGCTCGGAAAACAAGGAGAAAGGGAAGCAGCATATGCTCTGGGGCGTTTTGGGGCTCACGATTATGGTCGGCGCGTACGCCATCATCCAGCTTGTGCTGCGCACCTTCGGCGTTACGACGTTCCAGTGACTTCTCGTCGGGTAAGAAAAATCCCCAGGAGGTTCCTGGGGCTGCGTATGCGTTGCGCCGGCTCGGCAGCGTCCTGGCCGTACATGCCTTGCGGCATGCGCCGCCCGTCGAAGCCGACGTCCGGCTGCTGCTGGTACATCGGCTCGTAGCGGCCGCCGCGCGGCGCATCGCCGAACAGGAATTCGATGAACCCGCCGCCCATGTTGGAGGCCATGCGCACGGGAGGCGCGGATTGCGCGGTGTCGGGATCGACGGCGCAAAGGATGGAAGCGCTCGCAAGGAGCGCTAGAGCGAATTTTCTGAA
>JAKAGD010000033.1 GCA_021817685.1 bacterium | reverse complement strand
AATCTCGACCCTGCCGCGCACGCGCACATCCTCTCCGCCCAGGCGCACCTGCGTTGCGCCTTCCGCCATGCGCCGGCCCGGCGAGCCGGGAGCCTGGTAGCCGACCATGATGAGCGTCGTCGAAGGATCCGGAAGGTACTGTCGCTACCAGCGGCCGATGCGGCCGCCATGGCTCATGCCGGCGCCGGCGATAATGATTTTCTGCCCTGGTGCCTTGATGATGTCATCCGACTCATGGCGCGAGAGCGTTTTGGTAAGGAAGGGAAAGTCGAAGAGGCTGCCCTCGCGCTTCATTTCTTCCTCGGCTGCCGGTTTGAAGTAGGTGGCGCCCCATTTGTCGTAGATGTCAGTCACGCGTATCGCGAGCGGCGAGTCGAGGTAGACCGGCACGTGCGGCAGCTCGCCGGCTGCGTAACGATTAGAGAGCTCGTAGAGCATGAGCTGGGTGCGCTCCAGCGAGAACGCGGGAATGAGGATAGTGCCGCCCTTTGCGATGGCGCGTTTGAGCGCGTCGCGGAGCTTTGCGACGCGCTCTTTCTGCGGCGGGTGGAGCCGGTCGCCGTATACGCTTTCCATCACGAGCGCGTCGGCATCCGGCACCGGTTCCCAATCCGGCAGAAGCGGCGAGGGAGAGTTGCCGATATCGCCCGTGAGCGCGACCGCCGTCCCCTCTTCATCCGTGATGCGCACGCTTGCGGAGCCGAGGATGTGGCCGGTATTGCGTAAATACACGGAAAGGCCGGGTGCGACCTCTTTCACCGTATGGTATTCGAGCGTCTCCACGAGCGAGAACGCCGCTTCAACGTCGTTCTCATCGTAGAGTGGCGGGCGGCCGAGGCGTTGCGCTTCTTCGGCGAGGATGTGCGACGAATCGAGCAGGATGAGCGCTGCCAGGTCGCGCGTCGCCGGTGTCATAAAGATTTTCCCGTGAAAGCCGTCCCGCACGAGCTTGGGGATGCGGCCTACATGGTCGAGGTGCGCATGCGTGACCACGAGCGCATCGATCGCCTTCACATCGTACGGGAACGGCCCGTACACCTCCTCTACGACAAAGTCGGCGCCCTGCTCGATGCCGCAATCGACGAGCACTTTGCCGCGCGCGCCCTCGACTAAAAAGTTGGAGCCGGTCACTTTGCCGGCGCCGCCGTAGAAAGAAAGCGTGAGTGACATAGATGCAATGTAGCACACACGAAAAGCCGCCCTTGCGGGCGGCTTTTCGTGGAACTGTCCTCTCCGGCAACTTTATTGTGCCAGGTGGGATAAACAACGACGGCTTTCGGATTCCTTCACAGGCCTCACCAAGCGCGCCTTAATGCTATTCTCCCGAATTAGGAGCAAGTTGCGTTTTTAAGAACAGCTCCACTTATAACTATACACCCTGTGTCAAATCGGCTTGGGGAAAACGCGAAAGCCCCGCGTATTCGCGGGGCTTTTTGCGTTAGCCGAGGATGTTCTTCATCTCTACGTCGTAGAGGATCGCTTCGTGGGGAACGCGGTAGCTGATGACTTCTTCGGGCTTGAACCAGTGCGGGATCTCCATCTCCGCTTCGGGAACCGAACCGGACGCATGGATAAGGTTGCGGATGGCGCGGTTGTCCGTATCCGCTATCTGGTATGAGTCAAGAACGAAATCGCCGCGTATCGTGCCGATGCCCGCGGAGCGCGGTTCCGTGCCGCCCGTGACTTTGCGCACGAGCTCCACCGCGTGCGCGCCCTCCCAGACCATTGCGATGACCGGACCGCTCGTCATGTATTTCTTCAAGTTCGCAACGACGACGTTCGCCACCTCGATAGGGTCGGTTGACGGCGGGGTCTCCCCTTTCTTTACGTAGCTCGCGATGGATTTCTCGCCGACGTTCTTCTTCCAGTTCGGGTCGAGCAGGTAGTGCTCTTCTATCATCTTCTCCGTCGGGATCATCATCTTGAGCGCAACGAGCTTGAGCCCGAGGCGTTCGTATCGCTTCATGATCTCACCGATAAGCGCGCGCTGGATGCCGTCAGGCTTCACGATGACGAGCGTTCGTTCAGTTTTAGGATGTGCCATAGGTTTAAAAATAAATCCCGCGCAGAGCAGGTTATGCGGTTATGATACGCGCTCCGGACGCTTCCAGCAAGATGGTGTGTTCGAAGTGCGCAGAGCGGGAGCCGTCCTTCGTGCGGAACGTATAGCCGTCCGGCGCAAGGATGACCGCGGCCTTGCCCGCGCTTGAGATGGGCTCGAGCGCAAGCACCATGCCCTCGACAAGAAGCTCCCCGGAGCCGGCACGGCCGTAATTCGGAATGAACGGCTCTTCGTGCACACGCTCGCCCACGCCGTGGCCGCCAAGTTCTTTCACGACCGAAAATCCCGCGTCCTCTATCTCTTTCTGTATCGCATTTGAAATGTCGCCGATGTGATTCCCCGGAACAGCCGCACCGATACCGGCGGCGAGCGCCGCTTCCGTCGCGCGCATCAGTTTTTTCGACCCCTCGTCCACGTTCCCGATCGGTACGGTAATGGCGGCGTCCACGATGATGCCGTTGTGCGCGAGACCGAGGTCGAGTCCGACGATATCGCCCTCCTTGAGCGTCTTCACCGACTCGTTCGGAATGCCGTGCACTATCTCGTCGTTTATGGAAACGCACAGCGTGGCCGGATACGGCCGTCCAGCGCCTTCGGGCGTGTAGCCGAGGAAGCAGGGTCCGTCGCCCCCGTCGCGGATGAGCCGCTCCGCAAGATCGTCCAGTTCCTCCGTCGTAACACCGGGTGCCGCCTTCGCACGCAAGGCCTCAAGCACCGCCGCAAGACGCTTCCCTCCTTCAATAAGGTCCGCCCGTTCGGTATCGTTCGTAATTATCATTTAGATCTTCAGGATACTCCTCACTTCTTCGGCGATGACCTCGGGCGGACGGTGGCCGTCGATATCGGTCAGCATGCCCTCCTCGCGCAGGAGGTTGATCGCTCCCTCGGTTTCCGTATAGTACGCTTCCAGTCGCTTGTGGACGACGTGATCGTCCGCACGCGCTTCCTTCTCTTTGCGCAAATTGATGCGCGTGTGTACTTCCTCGTCGGGAACGGTCAGATGGAAAATGAAGAACGGCCGATTGAGCCATTTGAGGGACTCTATGACTATCTTCGTCTCCGGCACGGTGCGGCTCGTGCCGTCAAATATCACGTTGTCGCCGTCCGAGATGCTGAAGATGGTCTTGAGGTAGACGTATGAGGCTATCCAGTACGGGGTGAGGAGGCCGGCGTCCATGGTCTCCTTGAGCTTGAGCCCGGCCGCAGTACCCGTCTTCACGATCTCGCGCAGGCCACCCGAGGTGCCCACGACAGGCCAGCCCGTGGCCTTGGCGAGCAATTCCGCCTGGGTCCCCTTCCCGCTCCCCGGCTTCCCTATAAAAAATATGATTGGTTTTTCCATACGCCCACTCTACCATCACTTCGGAATCAGTGGAAATTTGCCTCCGCCGAGTATCGTTTCAGGAAATCGTGATATTTCTCGGCGGCTTCCCGTTTGTCGGGATCGGTTTTTGCAAGCATGTAGAGATACGACACCATAATGAGCGCGGCATACATGACGAGGAGATACTCGGTTTCTCTCGGGGCCGGTTCCGTGCGCAGATACTCATGATATCCGCGCATGACGGCCCGGAACTCCTTTTCGCCCGCAAGAGCGAACACATCAGCGGCCAAACGATACACGTTCAACATGGCCGGTCCGAAATGCCAGGCATATTTCGGTGAGAACGTATCGAACGGGTACAATGTCCCACCCACGTAGAACGCGTTCATGCTGTGTATGTCTATACAGATAGAAACGGGAGACCGGTCATTCGCGTATACCTGTGTAAAAAGCCCTTCGAGCTTGCCCGCATAATCCTCCCGTTCTTGTTGCGGGACGTCCGATTCAACGTCCTTGATCCACTCAACGGTGTCGCGGTGTCGCCCCGACATGTTTTCTAGCAAGGACTCGCGCGGCAAATCGCCGTGCCATACAAAACCTTGCTCACGCCGTGCAAACTGTTTTCCTATTTCGTGATAATCGATCTCGCTAAGGTCATTATTTCGCAAATGCTCGAACAATGAGGAGTCCGATGGCAGGCGCGTCGTCACCTGCATAAACTCCTCGGCGTCTTCCTCACTTTCTACAAAACGGATGGCTCCCGCGTCCATCTTCGTCCCTTGAAGACGCACATATACCTCAGGCGCTAACTGCCGATTCCATTCAAAGTCATCACGGGAGAATGAGAAGCGCTCCCTGCTGCCGGAAAGATCGACGAAATTCTTGTTGAGAAAATCATTGTCGTTCTTATACAGTTTGTATGCTCGCTCGTCGAAAAGGAAAACGTTCGACATGACCGTCTCAATATGTTTGGGAATACCTTTCTCTCCGGGTACCGCCCCCTTCTTCAAAAGCTCGATAAGTTCCTTTTGCGAGTACGCCATAGTGTATGGATAGAGCATATCAGCACTTTGACAAAGAAAAAACGCGGGCGGTTTCGAGTCTCTCGACTCGCTACCGTTCCCGCGTTCCAAACGCCATCCACAAACTACGTGGCGGCGCGTATCGCTTCTTCGATCAGACCGTGGATCCCGAACTGGCCGTTGGACATGATGTGCCCGGCGATCTCGCCGTTCGTGTAATGGAGCGGCTTGCCGAAGACGTCCGTCACCTTGCCTCCGGCCTCCGTCACGATGATGTGACCGGGGGCCGTGTCATGGTGCTTCGTGCCCGGAAAGATGCTCGCGGCGAATTCGCCGGTCGCCACCGCAGCCTCGACATAGCCGACACTGCAGAAGTTGACCAGCGTAATGCCGCGTTCTTCGAGGTACTGGCACGCCCTGAGGACGTTGTAGGGACTGTCAGGCCACGAGCAGTACCCGACGATCGGACGGTCCGAGGATCCGCTCACGCGCGAAACCTTCAATGGCGTCTTTTCGTTCATCCAGGCACCCTTCCCGCGCTCGGCGGCATAGATCCGTTCGGTGAACGGGTCATAAATGACGCCCATGACCGGCTGACGTACGTAGAGCACGCCGAGCATGAAGGTCGAAACCGGCATTCCCCATGAGTAGGGAAAAGTTCCATCGACCGGATCGCACACAACTTGCCACGGGCTTCCGGTGCGGTCGCTCTCCTCTTCGCCGACAATGTCGACATCGGAGGAAATACCGCGGATGTGCTCAATTACGAGCCGGTTGATCTCGACATCGGCCGCGGTAAGCGGGGTCGCATCGGTTTTCACTATGCGCTCCATGCCGAAGTGCGTGAAGTACGTTCTCATGATCCCTCCGGCCAGGTAGGCCAGCTTGATCATGTCGGAGAGCTTCAGGGGACAGGCGGAAGATTGGTGCATTGGCGGACCTTTTTCGGTTGAGAGTCGATCGGAATGTGCTACTGCCGACCAATACAATATACATATATTTATATAATGTCAAGACCCGCCGGGGCGGAGCCTCGGCGGGTCTCTTCTTTTCGTTTTTAGTACTCGCGGAGGGAAACTTGCGCGTCTATCTTCTGCGCCAGGTCGAGTGCAACCTGCACGGCGATGAGGAGCGCAGTACCGCCAAGGACGAGCGTCGTAACGCCAGTGAGGCCCTGAATGATGCTCGGCGCAACAGCGAGGAGGCCGAGGAAGCAGGCGCCCGGGAGCGTAATGCGGTTCACCACCTTGCCGATATACTCTTCGGTCTCGCGGCCGGGGCGGACCCCAGGGACGAAGGCGCCGGTCTTCTGGAGGTTCTCCGCAACGCGGTGCGGCTCGAACGTGACGGCGGTGTAGAAGTAGGTAAAGAGCACGACGAGCAGGAAGTAGACCGAACCGTACTGCCACGGATTGGAAAGGAAGGCGGAGTACCAGAGCGCGGCGGAAGACGCGAACGAGATGTGGAACGCGCCGAGCATTGAGAGCGCCATCTGCGGCAACAGAAGGAGCGAGAGCGCGAAGATGATGGGGATGACGCCGGCCTGAAGAAGACGTATCGGGAGGTAGGTCGCCGCGCCCTGGGACAAGGCCGCGCCGCGCACCGCGCGCGCATACGCTATCGGGATGGAGCGCTCCGCGTCGGAGACGACGGCGACCGCATAGATCATCGCAAGGCCGAGCAGAGTGAATGCGAGGTAGCTCGGAATATTTGCGGCAGTGGACGCAAAAAGCGTCTGCGAGATGCCCGCGGGCACGCGCGCAAGGATGCCCGCGAGGATGATGAGGCTCACCCCGTTGCCGATGCCGAACTCGGTCACGAGCTCGCCGAGCCACATGAGGAGCAAGGAGCCCGCCGCAACGATCGCGATGTTCGCAACGAACGCAATAGTGTCCAGGTGGGCGATGACACCCTGACCTTCAAGCAGGAAGAGGAAACCGATGGCCTGGAGGATGGCGATGGGAATGGTGAGCAGACGGCTCCACTCGATGAACTTGGCGCGCCCGGCCTCCCCTTCTTCAAAGTACGCCTGCTTCACCTGCGGGAAGATGATGGTACCGAGCTGCATGATGATGGACGCGGTGATGTACGGGCCCACGCCGAGCATCACGATGGAGAGCGAGGAAAGCCCGCCGCCGGAGAAGATATTCAACAGGCCGAAGAATTGGTTGTTCGCGAAGAACGCGGCGAGCGCGTTCTTATCCACGCCCGGGATGGGAATGGAAGCGAGGAGGCGGAAGAGCGCGAGGGCGCCGACGAGGAATAGGATGCGGAAACGTATCTCGGGATCGCCGAAGGCTAGTTTGATCTTGTGTGAAAAAGAGTTAAGCATGGGTTGTGCCGCCGGCCTTCGTAAGCGCGGCGAGCGCCGTCGCGGAGAGCGTGCAACCTTTCACGACGAGCGCCTTGGTGAGTTCCCCGGTACCGAGGATCTTCACGACCGGCGCGCGGCCCTTGGCGCGACGGACGAGGCCGCGTGCGACCAAGGACGCCGGCGAGACCGTCTCGCCGGCCTTGTAGTTCAGCTCGAGCGCATCGAGATTCACCGCGGAAACGGGGATGCGGTTCGTGCGCACGGTGCGCGCGCGGTTCTTGCCGTGGCCGCGGCGCTTCGGAAGCTTCTTGATGAGGTCACGGACTTCCGGGCGTATCTTATGCCCGGCGCGCGCCGTCTGGCCCTTGCCGCCGCGGCCGCTGGTCTTGCCGCGCTTGCCGCCGCGCCCGACGGGCGGATTCTTCTTATTCTTGGTGCGGGGGACGAGTAGATTGAGTTGCATACGGAAAATGTTACTTCGTGCGGAGCTTCTTCAAGGCGGCGACCGTCGCGCGCGCAATAGTGAGCTTGTTCTTCGAGCGGCTATGGATCTTGGTGACGACATCCGTCACGCCGGCAAGGTCGAGTACCGTGCGCATCGCCGAACCGGCGACGAGGCCGCGGCCCTTCGACGGAATGATCTCCACCGTAGAGGACGCATACTTCGCGGAGACCTGATGCGGTATGGAATTGGAAGCCGTGCGCGGAACGGTGAAAAGGTGCTTCTTGGCGTCCCGGGTCGCCTTGTCGATGGCGAGCGCCGTATCCACGCCCTTGCCAAGGCCGACGCCGACGCGGCCCTTCTTGTCGCCGATGACGACGACGAGGCTGAAGTTGAAGCGGCGCCCGCCCGCCATCACGCGAGCCACGCGGCGCGCATCGATGGTGACCTGCTCGAACTCGCCGCGTTCGCGCGGCGGGCGGGCGCGGCTCCCGCCGCGCTGCGCGCGGCCGCG
>JAKAGD010000032.1 GCA_021817685.1 bacterium | reverse complement strand
CGGTTACCGATACAAAGTCCGGACAGGTTGTCTCCGCCTCCTGTTCTACCGGCGCCAACCAGCCGAACGGACCGACCAACGGCGGCACCTGCACCTCGGGCGTTTGCCCCGGCACCTGCACCGCGTCGCTCTCGGCGAGCCCGGCGACCGTTGAACAGGGACAGAACACCACACTCTCATGGGGCGTGACCGGCGGCGCATCTTGCGCAGCTTCCTGCTCGGGGAACGGATTCAGCACCGGCGGTGCGGTCTCCGGTTCGGTTACTGCGTCCGTCCCGCCCGCGCCGCCGACTACGTCATACGGTCTTTCCTGCGCGGGCGGCACCTACGGCCCGCCTCCGGCCGTGAACACCACCGTCACCGTCCTCGTTCCCACCGCCGCCATCACGGCGAACGGACAATCTACGACCGCGCGCGTGAATTCAACCACGGCGAATAACACCAACGTCGTGTGGACGTCTACGAACTCCGCCTCTTGCTCCGTGACGAAGAACGGCGCCGCCTGGAAGACCGGCCTTTCGGGCAACGTCACCGAATCCGTCACCGCCCAGACCTTTTATAAGATAGACTGCGTGAATAATCACGGCACCCACGCCGCCGGAACGGTGCAGGTGAACATCCTGCCGGCGTACCAGAAATTCTAGATCAGTGGTATAGTCATACCGTACCTGCCCCGCCACGGGCAGGATTTGAGTATGAAAAAACACTCCGCAAAAGAAGAACACAAACACCGGCACGGGAGCGATTGGCTCTCAGTTTCGGGCGCGCGCACTCATAATCTGAAGAACATCAGTGTGGAGATGCCGCGCGGGGCGATGACGGTCATCACCGGACTCTCCGGAAGCGGCAAATCCTCGCTCGCGTTCGATACCATCTTTGCCGAAGGCCAGCGGCGCTATGTGGAATCGCTTTCGGCGTATGCGCGCCAATTCCTCAACCAGATGGCGAAGCCGGACGTGGACGAGATCGCCGGCCTTTCACCGGCCATTTCCATAGACCAGAAGAGCCGTTCCAATAATCCGCGCTCGACGGTGGCGACTGTTACCGAGATCTACGACTACCTGCGCGTTCTGTACGCGCGCGCGGGCCAGCCGTACTGCATCCATCACGACGTGCCCATCGTGCGGCTCTCAAAAGAAGAAATGATAAAAATGGTGTTCGCGCGTGTGGAAGCCAAGCGCGCGGGGAAGAGCACGCAGGTCATGGGCGTCGCGGTGGACAAGACCGCAGTGACGATCTACGCGCCGGTCGTCGTCGGGCGCAAAGGCGAGTACTATCAGCTCCTCTACGATCTGTTGGGCAAGGGATACGAGAAGGTGGTGGTGGACGGGAAAGTTAAATCGCTCCGCGAGAAGATAGTTATGGAGCGCAATAAGGTGCACAGCATTGATGCCGTCGTGGATTCTATTTACGTATCCGAGTTCGCGCGGTCCACACAGAGCGCGCGCGAGCGCCTTTCCGAAGCGCTCGAGCTTGCGCTCAAGCAATCCGACGGCTTGGTGAAGATCCAGCATGCCGACGGTTCGGTGGAAACGCTTTCGTCCAAATTCATCTGTCCGGACGACGGCGCATCGTTCCCGGAAGTGGAACCGCGCCTCTTCTCGTTCAATTCGCCGTACGGCGCGTGCCCCGAATGCCACGGCCTCGGCACGGAGTCGCTGTTCTCCGAAGAGCCCTGTCCGGTCTGTGAAGGGAAGCGGCTCCGCCCCGAAGCGCTCCGCGTGTACCTCAAAGGGAAAAAGGATAAAACGCTCGGGAAGAACATCGTGGATTTCACCAATATGTCCATCCGCGAAGCGAAGGACTTCGTGGACTCCATAGAACTTTCGGAAATGAAATTCGATATCGCCGCGCCTATCCTCAAGGAGATAGACAGCCGCCTGACCTTCATGCTGAACGTCGGTCTCGACTACCTGACCCTCAACCGTTCGGCGGCCACGCTCTCTGGCGGGGAAGCCCAGCGCATCCGGCTCGCGTCCCAGCTCGGGAGCGGGCTGACCGGCGCCTTGTACGTGCTCGACGAGCCGACCATCGGCCTCCACCAGCGCGATAACGACCGCCTTATCAAGACCCTGCTTACGCTCAAAGAGCTCGGGAATACCATTCTTGTCGTGGAGCACGATGAAGACACCATTTACGCATCCGACTACATCGTTGATATCGGCCCGGGCGCGGGTATCCACGGCGGGAGAGTCGTCGCAAGCGGCTGGCTGGATGAACTTCTGACCGCGAAAGAGAACGAGAGCGGGTCCGTCACGCTTTCGTACTTGCGGCAAGAAAAAGAGATGCCGGTGCCGGAGGCGCGCCGCACGAGCGAGAAAGGCTCCATCAAAGTGCGCGGCGCGACGCTCCACAACCTGGTGAACCAGAATATCGATGTGCCGCTCGGAAAGCTTGTCTGCATCACCGGCGTCTCGGGAAGCGGGAAGTCCACCTTCCTCTACGACATTCTGCACCGCAACATTGCGGCGCGCTTCGCGAAGCGGGAAGCGAAGCTGGAACACATCAGCAGCCTGACCGGCACCGAATACGTAGGACGCGCGGTCCTCATCGACCAGTCGCCCATCGGGCGGACGCCGCGCTCTAATCCGGCAACCTACACCGGCGCCTTTACACACATCCGCGACCTCTTCGCCGCAACCGCAGAAGCGCGCGCACGCGGCTGGAAGCCCGGACGCTTCTCGTTCAACGTGCCGGGCGGCCGTTGCGAGGCGTGCCAGGGCAACGGTTCCATCGCGGTGGAGATGCACTTCTTGCCGACGGTGTACGTGACGTGCGACATCTGCATGGGCAAGCGCTTTATGAAGGAGACGCTCGAGGTCACGTACCGCGGCAAGAATATTTACGAGGTGCTCCAGATGACCATTGAAGAGGCGGAGAAATTCTTCGGCGACATCCCCGCCATCAGCGAGCGGCTCATGAGCCTTAATGCAACCGGTCTGCAGTACCTCACGCTCGGACAGAGCGCCACGACGCTTTCCGGCGGCGAGGCTCAGCGCGTGAAGATAGCGAGCGAGCTCTATCGTTCGACGACGATGAAGACCATGTACCTGCTTGACGAGCCGACGGTCGGCCTTCACTACGAGGACGTGCGGAAACTTATCGAGATACTGCAGGAGCTGGTCGCGCGCGGCAACACGGTCGTGGTCATCGAGCACAACTTGGATGTCATCAAGAGCGCCGATCACCTCATCGACTTCGGCCCCGAAGGCGGCGCGGGAGGTGGTAAGGTGATCGCCAAGGGCACGCCGGAAGAAGTCGCCGACACAGCGGGTTCCCATACGGGCGAATATCTGGCGAAAGCGCTGCACCGCCATGCCCGCCACACTAAGGGAAAGGGCAAATAGCCGTCGTGTCAGGTACCATAGTGTGACGGGCCATGCAAAAAAGCGAACTGCGAAAAAGTAATCTGCCGGACGTACCGGGCGTGTACCTGTTCAAACAGGGCAGGAACGTGCTGTACGTGGGCAAGGCGACCTCGCTCCGCGATCGCGTGCGGAGCTACTTCGACGACGACCTCATTGCAACGCGCGGGCCGCGCATCGTGGACATGGTGACGAAGGCCGATCGCGTCGCTTTTGAGCCGACGCCGACGGTATTGGAAGCGCTCGTGCGCGAGGCGGCGCTCATCAAGAAATATCATCCGGCGGCGAATGTGGACGGCAAGGACGACAAGACATTTTTGTATGCCATTATCACGGACGAAGAGATACCGAGGGTGCTTGCGGTACGGGGAAAGGATATAGATTTTGTGAAGGGAAGGGTGGAAAGCATGAAGTATAAAGGAATATACGGGCCGTTTCCGTCCGGCGCGCAGTTGCGTGAAGGGTTGCGGCTTATCCGGCGCATATTCCCGTTCTTTGATACGCCGAAGCCGGTGGGAACCAGGAGCAAACACCAGGCGGCGAAAATAGAATTTAATACGCAAATAGGACAGTACCCGCGCGCATTTGATGCGCGGGACTATCGCCGCACGATACGCAAAGTAATGCTCTTCTTGAGCGGGCGCGGAAAGGAGCTGCGCGCGGCGCTTGAGAAAGAGATGCGGAATGCCGCGGCGGACGAGCGTTTTGAGGATGCGGCGACTGCGCGGCGCGAACTCTTCGCGCTCGACCACATTCAGGACGTATCGCTCGTCAAAGATGAGTACCGCGACGACGAACGTTCAGCCGGGAAGCGTATTGAGGCGTACGACACGGCGCATCTCTCCGGTACGAACGCCGTCGGCGTGATGACGGTCGTCGTAGACGGCGCGCCGGTGAAGAAAGAGTATCGGACATTTAATATCCGCGGCGTGCAAAAGAACGATGACATCGCGTCTTTGAAAGAGGTGCTTGCGCGCCGTTTGAACCATCCGGAGTGGCCGCTCCCGGGCGTTATCGTCGTGGACGGCGGACGCACGCAAAAGAAAGCTGCGGAAGCGGCGCTTGCGGAAGCGGGTATCGCCGTCCCGGTCGCCTCGGTCGTGAAGGATGAACGGCACCGTCCGCGCGAGGTTATCGGCGCCCGGGCGGCGGGCATTACAGAAGCGGACGCGGTGCTTGCGAACGCCGAGGCGCACCGCTTCTCGCTCGCGCGGCACCGCCGCGCCCGTTCGCGAAGCCTGCGTACAAGGTAGGGGCTTGTTTGCGTTTGGTATACTGCGGGGTATGCAAACCGTTGTTGGGGTACTGCGGGGCGGGCCGAGCCGCGAGCACGAGGTCTCGCTCAAGTCCGGCGCCGCCATCATCGCAAATCTTCCCGAGGAGCGGTACGCCGTGCGCGATATCTATATCGGAAGAGACGGGGTGTGGCACTATCGCGGCCGGTCGATCGAACCCGAACGCGTCCTGCGCCAGATAGACGTCGCGCTCATCGGACTCCACGGCGAGTACGGCGAGGACGGGGAAGTGCAGAAACTTCTGGAGCGATTCGGCGTCCCGTATGCCGGCGCGGATTCTTTCGGTTCGTACCTTGCGATGCACAAGCTTATGGCGAAAGTGCGCGCGAGGGAAGCGGGGCTCCTCACGCCGGAATCCCGCTTTATTGAGCGCGCGGAAGACAGTGCGGAGGCGGTGGGCGAGGTTATCCGCACCTTTCACCAGCCGGTCGTTGTGAAGCCGGTCGGCTGGGGTTCCTCGGTCGGCGTTTCCATCATCGGCGGCTACGCGCCGGTGCTTGCCTCCGTTGAGAAGCTTTTTGCCGAGGGAGCCTCCGCGGTGCTTGTAGAAGAACTCATTCGCGGGAAGGAGGCGACCGCCGGCGTCGTTGAGAACTTGCGCGGCGAGGCGCTCTACGCGCTCCCGCCCATCGAGATCATTCCGCCGGAAGACGACTTCTTCTCGTACGATGCGAAATATTCCGGAGCGACGCGCGAGATCTGCCCCGGGAACTTCTCGCGCGTCGTATCCGAGGAGCTCCGCCGCGCGGCAAGGGTGATGCATCGCGCTTTAGGGCTCCGCCACTATTCGCGGAGCGATTTCATCGTTGCGCCGAAGGGCATTTACTACCTGGAGACCAACACGCTTCCGGGACTTACGGCCGAGTCGCTTTTGCCGAAGTCGCTCGCCGCCGTCGGCGTGCCGTTCCAGGATTTCCTCTCGCATCTGGTCAATCTCGCGCTCTCACGGTAGAGTCTTCGTAGAGTAAAAGATTCGAAAACTTTGGTGGGCCCTTAGCTCAGTTGGTAGAGCACCTCATTTGCAATGAGGGGGTCAGCGGTTCGAATCCGCTAGGGTCCACCAAAGTTTTTGAGCTCAGTTGGTAAGCCGTCGGAACGGCTTTTGGCGTCGTCGTTCGTTCCAAGCGAATGCGAAGACGCACTCGCTTCAACTCGCTCCTAGTCATAGAGCACCTCATTTGCAATGAGGGGGTCAGCGGTTCGAATCCGCTAGGGTCCACCAAAGTTCCCAAACCACGAGGTTCCCGCGCCGGCGCTCCTCAAGCTTCGGAAATAAATTCGGTATACTATTCGTATACTAAGAGTATGAGAAGGATCGATATTTTCTGGCTCGCACTGCTTATAACCATCGTGGCGCTCGTCGGCGGACTGGTGTACGAGCAGCAGCGGATAACGCGCCTCTCGCAGTCGGTCGCCGAGCTCCAGTCGGCGGTCATAGACGTGGCGAACTCGGTGAATCTGACCGCCTCGAGCACTGCGGCGAATATCGCCGAGCTCTCGCGGCGCGAACAGGTGGTGCAGAAATCCCAGAGCCAACTGCTCCAGGACGCCGTGGCGAAGGTGACGCCGGCCGTCGTTTCCATCGTGGAAAGCCAAGTAGTGCCGCTTCTGCAGGTGACGTATGAGAATCCGTTCGGCAATGATCCGTTCTTCCAGGGGTTCGGCATGCAGGTGCCGGTGTATCAGCAGGTGGGCACGACGACGAAGCAGGTCTCGGCCGGTACCGGATTCATCGTGCGCGGGAATGGCTACATCATCACCAACAAGCACGTCGTAGCGGATACCAACGCGACCTATACCGTACTGCTCGCGAGCGGCAAACAGAAAGAAGGGACGGTCATCTGGCGCTCTCCCACCGAGGACTTGGCCGTGGTGAAGATAACGGGAAGCGGCTACACGACGGTGCCGCTCGGCGATTCCTCCGCACTAAGCCTTGCTCAGTCGGTCTTTGCGATAGGGAATGCACTCGGCGAATACAGCAACTCGGTCTCGGTCGGCGTCGTCTCGGGGCTAAACCGGAGCATCACGGCGGGGAACAGCCAGGGCGGCACGGAAACGCTTACCGGGGTCATACAGACCGACGCTGCCATTAATCCGGGCAATTCCGGCGGCCCCCTGGTGAATCTCTCCGGCGAAGCGGTCGGGGTGAACGTGGCGATGGTGCAAGGCTCGCAGAACATCGGTTTCTCCCTGCCGATAAGCAGAGTGAAAAGCGCGCTCGCGAATCTGGGAATATAACCAGAAATCTGGTATGGTTAAGCGTGCTCGCGCTCCTAGCTCAGTTGGTTAGAGCGTACGCTTCACACGCGTAAGGTCGCAGGTTCGATCCCTGCGGAGCGCACACGGGAGGTGTTCTGTGTCGGGCCGGAGTATGCCGGTAGTACGCACGCTTCGGGTGCGTGTAGACCGGGTTCAATTCCCGGCGGCCCGACAGAGAACATCTCCGGAGCGGGCTATAGTATACCGGTAGTACGCATGCATGGGGTGCATGTAGATCGGGTTCGATTCCCGATAGCCCGACTGAAAGGAGCACGGGGAATCGAAAGCCGGAGGCCGACAGGCTGAGGCGGGGGCGCAAATTTCCAGCAGGAAGCTATGCATGACCGATTCCCAGTAGCCCGACAGAATGCAGTTATGTTAGAATCGTCCGCACGGGCCTGTATCGGGAATGCCGATACAAGCCCTTCGTTCGGCGAGAATGAATGATTGAGAGGACACTCCTTCATTCTGCCTCGCTTCGGGCCTGTAGCTCACTTGGTAGAGCGCGTCATTCGCATTGACGAGGTAGGGGGTTCGAATCCCCCCAGGTCCACCGTGCGTCGGAAGAGAAAGATACCGGGCCTATGGTGAAGCGGTATCACGCGTCCATGGCATGGACGAAGTCGGGGTTCGACTCCCCGTAGGTCCACAAAAAGTGCGGAGCAGTTTTTGTGGACCTAAGCAAAGTCCGGGGGACTTTGCGGCGGGGAGTCGAAGAGCTTGCGAGCATTTTCTGGAACAAAGTGAACAGAAAATCCGCAAGGTGTACTGATCCTGTAAGGATCGACAAGCGTATTCGCGGTCCCCGTAGGTCCACAGGGTGTCGTATACTTAGGTGTATATGCTCAAAGAATTCAAACAATTTTTGCTTCGCGGAAATGTCGTCGACTTGGCAGTCGGCGT
>JAKAGD010000031.1 GCA_021817685.1 bacterium | reverse complement strand
AGCCGCGGCACGCCGACGTACGAGGCGAAAGACATCGGCCTCGCGTTCCTCAAAGAAGAACGCGTGCAGACGGATCGCTCTATCATCGTCACCGCCGCCGAACAGATAGGGCATTTCCGCGTTCTGCTGGCCGCGCTCGAAGAGCTCGCCCCAAACCTTTCGGCAAAAACGACGCACGTGCCGCACGGTTTCCTCCGGCTTACCACCGGGAAAATGTCTTCGCGCGAAGGGAATGTCATCACGGCGGCAGAACTCGTCCGGGAAGTTATTGAGAAGGCGAGCGAGAAAAATCCGGACCCGCTCATCGCGGAGCAAGTCGCCGTCGGGGCCATCAAATATATGGTTCTGCGCCAAGCGCCGGGTTCAGATATCATCTTCGACGAAGAAAAGTCGCTCTCGCTCGAAGGCGACTCGGGGCCGTACCTGCAGTACGCGCTCGTGCGCGCGCGCAAGATCCTCGCGTATGCTTCCGACGGAGCGGAGGGCGCCGGGGAACCCGCCGCGCCGTACGCCATTGAACGGCTCATCCTGCATTTCCCCGAAGTCGCCGCGCGCGCCGCGCGCGAGCTCTCGCCGAACCTGCTTACGACCTATCTCACCGAGCTTGCGGGCGCGTGGAACTCTTTTTATGCGCAGGAGCAGGTACTCGGTTCTTCCGAGGAGAAATACAAACAGCGCGTGGCGCGCGCGTTCGCGAACACGATGACGAACGGGCTTACGCTCCTCGGTATCCCCACGCCGGAGAAGATGTGATATTGCGCGCGCCCTCTCGGCGCGCTAGATTCATTCGCAGACTGCACAATCCCGTGAGTCGCTAGAAAAGGAGTCTAGAAGATGCCTACAAAGGGAAATGGCTACGACGAAGGAGATGTCGTAGCGCAGGCGGTAAAGCTGTTCCAGAGGCTGTATGAGGATTCGCAGGATGCGTTCTTCGCCTGCGCGGCGCAGTTCAACCGGGCATGCGAACTCAATGCAAAAGCCGAAGCCGAGCGGTTCCGGGCCTTTCAGGAAGCGCTGGAGGCGAATTCCGGATGCGTCTTCCATCCCGCGGTCGTCGCTTTCGCAAACTGGGCCCTCGTCAAAAACCCCGAGGACGTACGGAGGCGATTCGCCAAGTTCGTGGAAGATCTGCAAAACGCCGAGCGCACATCCAAAGAGCAACAGGGCTCACCCAAAGGAGAAAGGAAACTCAGGGCCGTCTGATCAGCCCAGGCCACAAAAACAGTCGCGGAAGTAGCGCGGCTGTTTGTTTTTTATCGCGCAAACGCTAGACTGGCTGAATATGGCGGATATGCCCGACAAATCGGAAGCGGCGAAGCGCGAGGAAGCGACGCTCGCGTTCTGGGAGCGCGAGCGCATATTCGAGAAGTCCCTCGCCAAACAGTCCCCGAAAGGCGATTTTATTTTCTACGAAGGGCCGCCGACCGCGAACGGCAAGCCCGGCATTCATCACCTGGAAGCGCGCGCGTTCAAGGACGCCATTCCGCGCTATAAGACGATGCGCGGATACCGCGTGGATCGCCGCGCCGGCTGGGACACGCACGGCCTGCCGGTGGAGCTGGAGGTGGAGAAGCAGTTGGGTTTCAAGGGCAAGCCGGACATAGAGAAGTACGGCATCGCCGCGTTCAATAAAAAATGCCGCGAGAGCGTGTTCGCGTACATCGATCTCTGGGCGAAGTTCACCGAACGCATCGGCTACTGGGTGGACGAGTCGAAGGCGTACTTCACCTTTGACAGCTCATACATGGAAGTCCTGTGGCATCTCTTTGCGCAGACGGCGAAAGACAAGCGTCTCTATAAGGACTACAAGGTCGTGCCGTGGTGCCCGCGCTGCGGCACCGCGCTCTCTTCGCATGAGCTTGCGCAGGGCTACCAGGATGTAAAAGACCTGACCATCACGGCGAAGTTTGAATTGGTTGATGAGCCGGGCACCTACCTGCTCGCATGGACGACGACGCCATGGACCTTGCCCGGAAACGTAGCGCTCGCGATCGGAGAGAACATCGCGTACGGGAAATACGAAAAAGACGGCGTACGCGTCATACTTGCGGATGCTCGGGCGGCCGACGTGCTTGGAGAAGAGTGGACACGGGTTGCCGATGCCGGGGCTCTTGTCGGTAAGGCATACCGGCCGCTCTATGATTTCGCGAAGGACCTCGCGCCGGCGTCGGAGAAAGATAAATTCAAGAAAGCGTTCCAGGTATACGCAGCGGATTTCGTCACGACCACGGACGGCACCGGTATCGTGCATACGGCGGTGATGTACGGACAGGAAGACTTTGAGCTTGGGAACAAAATCGGTCTGCCGAAAGTGCACCTCGTGAATCCGGAAGGGAAATTTGTTGAAGGAACCGGCATGCTCGCCGGCCGCTCGGTCGTGGAAGAGGAGACATCGGTGGAGATACTGAAGGACTTGCAGGCGCGTAATCTTCTGTTCAAGAAAGAGTCCCACACGCACACCTATCCGTTCTGCTGGCGGTGCAAGACGCGGCTCATCTACTACGCGCGCGATTCGTGGTATATCCGCATGACTGATCTGCGCGGGAAGCTCGTCGCCGAGAACAAGAAGATCCACTGGGAACCGGAATATATACGCGAAGGCCGCATGGGCGAATGGCTTTCGGGCGCGAAAGACTGGGCGATAAGCCGCGAACGATACTGGGGCACGCCCCTGCCGGTGTGGCAGAGCGCGGACGGCGGCGAACAGCTTGTCGTGGATTCGGTGGAAATGTTGAAAGCGCACACAAAGAAGTCCGGCAACACGTATTTCGTCATGCGGCACGGCGAGGCAGAGGAGAACATCAAACACGTCGTGAGTTCCGGCGCCGATGACCGCAATGCGCTTACGGAGGAAGGGAAGAGGGAGGCGGAGGCCGGGGGTAAAAAACTGCGCGCTAAGAAAATAACGAAAATATTCACATCGCCGCTCTTGCGCACAAAGCAGACTGCCGAGATCGTCGCGCACGCGCTTGGCATTGGGCCGTCCGCGATAGTCGTCGACGACCGCCTTCGCGAATTTGACTTCGGAGAGTTTAAGGATCGCCCTCTCGCAGATTTCTTCGCTTTCCGCGACCCGCATGCTTACGACGATCGCGTACCGGGGGGAGAGAGCGATCTGGACGTGAAGCGCCGGTGCGGAGAGTTCCTCTATGAAGCGGAAAATTCGTTGCAGAACGAGAACGTGCTCATCGTGACGCACGGAGCGGGATTCCAAGGACTGTTCGCCGCCGCGGAAGGAGCCGACAAGAAGCGCGGCAAGGAACTTATCCGTGAGATACGCGCCGGCCGCGGAGAAATCCTCAAACTCGACTTCGTGCCGCTCCCGCGCAACGAGGACTTCGAGCTCGATCTGCATCGCCCGTATATCGACGACGTCGTGCTTGTGTCCGAGAAAGGAACGGAACTGCGGAGAGTAAAGGAAGTGATGGATGTATGGTTCGACTCCGGCGCGATGCCATTCGCACAGGCGGCGAAGGAACGCGGGAATGAGCCGCTCGCAGCCTTCCTGAAGAAGGTCGCCTATCCGGCCGATTACATCTGCGAGGCCATCGACCAAACGCGCGGCTGGTTCTACACACTGCTTGCCGTGGGAACGCTTTCGGGACGCGGCGCCGCATTCAAGAACGCCATATCGCTCGGGCACCTCTTGGACGCCGAGGGGCAGAAGATGAGCAAGTCCAAAGGGAATGTGGTGGATCCGTGGGTAGAGATGGACAAGTGGGGCGTGGATGCGCTCCGGTTCTGGATGTACAGCGTGACGGGAGCCGGCGACTCGAAGAACTACGACGAGAAGACGGTGAAAGAAGCGGCGAAAGTGCTCTCGTGGGTGGAGAATAGCGCAAAATTTTACGAACTGTTCAAAGACGCTCCGCGGGTAGAGGGGGTATCGACGGCGATGGACCGATGGATGGAAGCGCGCGCGGGCGAGGCGGTTTCGACCGTTACTGAAGCGATGGATAATTACCGGCCGTTCGAGGCGACGCGCACCGTCGCGGGCCTCGCGGAGGACCTCTCGCAGTGGTACGTCCGCCGCATCCGCGATCGCGTGCGCGAAGGCGATGCCGTTGCACTCGAGACCCTGCGCCTGGCGCTCCGCACCATAGCTCTCTTGCTTGCGCCGTTCGCGCCCTTCCTTGCCGAGGAGGTGTTCGGGAAGGTGCGTTCAAGCGACGACCCGATAAGCGTGCATCTGGCCGATTGGCCGAAAGCCGAGAGTTTCTGGAGCCGACTGTTCGGCCGCTCCGGACGGGAGGAGCTGTTGCGGGGAATGGCGCGCGTTCGCACGCTCGCCTCGGATGCGCTTCAGTTGCGGCAGAGGGCGGGCATTAAGGTCCGCCAGCCGCTTTTGAAGCTCTCCGTACCGGACGCTCTTCCCAAAGAGCTCGCGCAAATACTCGCGGAGGAAGTAAACGTAAAGAATGTCTTCACGGATCACTCGACCGTTGAACTGGACACCGAGCTCACCCCGGAACTCGTCAAAGAAGGCGATGAGCGGGAAATGGCGCGCGCGGTCGCCGAAGCGCGCAAAACTGAAGGATTCCTCACTCATGACGCGGTCCGCGCGGAGGTCCGCGCGGAAGGGAAGCATTCGGCAGTGCTCTCTACCGGCACCGTGCGTTTCGACCTCATACGGGATGCGTCATAAATACGAAATACGCGGCATCGTGCTCGCTCGGGCTCCGCTCGGCGAAGCGAACGCGCTTGTGACCGTGCTTACCGACGAGGTCGGCCTTGTACGCGCGCGCGCGCAGGGAGTGCGCCGGCAGGGAGCCAAGCTCGCCGCCGCGCTCGCAACGTTCTCTGAGAGTTCGCTGGTGCTCGTGCGCGGGAAGGAAGGCTGGCGGGTAGCCGGCGCCGTGCTGGAGGAGAATTGGTTCGGCCGCCTCGCGGACGCGGCGGCGCGTTCGCGCGCCGCTCGGGTGTCGGGGCTTCTCTTGCGGCTTGTCGGCGGCGATGCGCCGGACCCCCGGCTTTTCGGCACCGTTCGCAATTTCTTCGGGGCGCTTGAGAGCCTTCCCGAAGAGTCGCGGGAAGACGCCGAGGCGCTCGCGGTGCTGCGCATACTCGCCGCACTCGGCCTTGATGCGGGGAAGCTCCCGGAGGAAGAAGGGGACTTTACTCCGGCCATGCTTGCCGCGGTTCGCGAGCGAAGAGCGGAGTACATTGCGCGCATCAACCGCGGTATCGCCGCCTCGGGTCTTTAAATTCTTGTATACTGGTACGTAATGCCGCAATTTCCGGAAGACGATCTTAGTTCGCTCGAGCGGGCGCGCCGGCGCCTGTATCGGCCGGATACCGGGGAGCGCGCACGCGTCCCGCTCTCTACACCCGGGGAGCGCACGCTTCCGCACGGATGGGAGGAGGGGGAACTCCCGCATCCCCCGCACGCCGGGGAGCGCCACGTGCGTCTCGCCGGCGTTTTTTTCGTTGCCGCTTTTGTATTCTTCATCGTTGCGCTCGGCATCGCCGGATACTTCTTCTATTTCGGAGGCAACGCGGTCTCGGTGGACAAGGTCACCATCGACATCCAGGGCCCGACAACGGTCGCCGGCGGCGATACCGTCCCGCTCTCGCTGACCATTACGAACAAGAATCCGGTCGCAATAGACAATGCGACCATCGAAATAGATTTTCCGAGCGGGACGCGGGATGCGGCGAACGTGCTGAACGCGTATCCGCATTACATTGAAAATCTGGGCACGCTTCCGAGCGGCGCAAGCGTGACGCGCTCGATCAAGGCCGTTCTGTTCGGCGCCGCCGGGCAGGCGCTCGAGCTCCCGATCTCGTTCTCCTACGGCGCCGCCGGCAGCAATGCCACGTTCGCGAAAAAGTCTTCCTATACGCTCGCGATCTCGTCGACGCCGCTCTCGGTGTCCGTCGATACGCTCTCCGAGACGGTCTCGAACAAACCGCTCACGCTCACGCTCACCGTCCGCAGCAATGCGACGGTGCCGCTCAGTAACGTCGTTCTCTCGGGGGCGTTCCCGTTCGGCTTCTCGGTCACCTCGTCATCGCTCCCGCTGAATAATTCGAGTTTCCTGCTCGGCACGCTCGCGCCCGGTGCGAGCAAGACGATAACGCTGACCGGGATACTCACGGGGCAGAACAATGAGCAGCGCGTATTCCACTTCACGGTCGGGACCGCGAACGGCGCGAGCAACCAAACGCTTTCCGTGTCGTATATGACCCAAGATGCAACGGTCACTATAGCGGCGCCCTTTATTGATACGACGCTCGCGCTCAATGGCGACACGTCGGGGGCCGCAACGATCGCTCCCGGAAGCACCCAGAGCGTTACCGTATCGTACTCCAACACGCTTGCGACGAGCGTCACGAATGCGATCGTTGCCATATCGCTCTCGGGTTCAGCGATCGATTACAACAGCATCCAGACCACGAGCGGTTTTTATCGCTCCGCAGACCATACGATCGTATTCAGCACGGATACCGACCCTTCTCTCGCTTCGCTTGCTCCCGGCGCCTCCGGCATCGGCGCATTCAGTTTTTCGACGCTTCCGGCGGGGGCGCTCGGCCCCTCGCCGACCGTGAATTTCACCGTGTCGGTGTCGGGCACGCGCATCGGACAGGCGAATGTGCCGGAGACGGTGAATTCGTCCGTTACGAAAACGTTCAAAGTCGCAACGGCCGTCGCGCTCTCCGCGTTCTCGCTCCACTCGTCCGGACCTTTCAACAACAGCGGCCCCATACCGCCGCGCGCCAATCAAGCGACGACGTACGCCATTCAATGGACGGCGCAAAACAGGGGAAGCGCGGTAGCGGGCGGCACGGTCACCGCGACTTTGCCGGGATACGTCTCCTACACCGGCGTGACCGCCGGTAGCGGGACTTTCTCATACGACACCTCCTCCCGCACCGTCACGTGGAATGTCGGCGACCTCGCGCAGGGCGGAAGCGCCCAGGGCGCGTTCCAGGTGTCGTTCACGCCGTCGACCTCGCAGAAGGGGAGCGCGCCGCTTCTGACCGGGGCCGTATCGTTCTCCGGGTATGACCGCTTCGCCGGCGTGACGGTCGCCGCGAGCGCCGATCCGGTGACCACCGAGACGACGCGCGACCCGGGGTATGTCTCAAGCAACTCAACTGTGCAATAAGCTCGCAAAGCCGAGCTTCCTCCCTGCGCTTGCTTCGGACAAATGCATGCGGACATGCTTTGTCACTCAGCTCGCTTGGTAGTAATCGCCTTGCGTTTGGGAGCTTTTTGCCGCACTCTTAGCACTAAGTAAATTTTATGAAGGACTCGGAACTGATGGAAAAGATTGTCTCGCTCGCCAAGCGGCGCGGGTTCGTGTTCCCGGGGTCGGAAATATATGGCGGCCTTGCCGGCACGTTCGACTACGGCCCGATGGGCGTCCGGCTGAAGGAGAATGTAGAACGCTTGTGGCTCCAGATGTTCCGGGACTCCCGCGACGATATGTACGGCGTGGACGCAGCGATACTCATGAATCCGAAGATCTGGGAGGCGAGCGGCCATGTGTCCGGCTTCTCGGACCCTCTCGTCGAGTGCGAGAAGTGCAAAAAACGCTTCCGCGCCGACCACCTCGATGACAAAGAGAAATGCCCCGAATGCGGCGGCAGCCTCGGCGATGCGCGGCAGTTCAATATGATGTTCAAAACGCACGCGGGGGCGATGGAAGACGATTCCGCGACGGTGTACCTGCGCCCCGAGACCGCCGGCGGCATATTCGCGAACTTCAAGAGCGTGGTGGACTCCATGCACCCCAAGCTCCCGTTCGGCATCGCGCAGATAGGCAAGGCGTTCCGCAACGAGATCGCGCCGCGCGATTTCATATTCCGCCTCCGCGAGCTTTC
>JAKAGD010000030.1 GCA_021817685.1 bacterium | reverse complement strand
TCGTCTACCTGGTAAGCCCCAAAGGGCGCTACATCCTGACGCTCCTTGAGAAGAACAAGCTTGCCGACGGGACGTATGAATTCGTATTCGCACCGGATCGGCCGTTCACCGACTTCCGCCCGGGACAGTATGTGGAATGGACGGTGCCGCACCGCTTTGCGGATGATCGCGGGAATCGCCGCTTCTTCACCATCGCCTCCGCGCCGGCCGAGAAGAACGTGCGGCTCGGCGTGCGTTTCTACGAACCGAAGAGCAGTTTCAAGCGCGCGCTTGACCTGATGAAAGTGAACGACACGATATCGGTATCGCATCTTGCCGGGGACTTCGTCCTGCCGAAGAACGCAGGAAAGAAACTCGCGTTCATTGCCGGCGGCATCGGCGTCACCCCGTTCCGCAGCATGGTGCAGCATATGGTCGACACCAAAGATACGCGCCCCGCGACGCTCCTCTACTCGAACAAGACCGCCGCCGAGATAGCGTATAGGGATACCTTCGACAAGGCGGCGCAGGCGATCGGCCTTAAGACCGTCTATGCGCTCACGAACGAACCCGCGCCCGCGCCCGGCACCTATGCCGGACTCATCGACGCGGCGCTCATCAAGCGTGAGATACCTGACTATCTGGAGCGCACGTTCTATATCTCGGGGCCCCACGGCATGGTCGAGGCGTTCAAGAAAACCCTGCACGAAATGGGCGTCTCCCGCTTTTCCATAAAAACCGATTACTTCCCCGGTTTCGCGTAGACCTTATTCACCGGATGCTTCCTTTAGTCGTTCGAGCGCGCCGGTAAATGCGGCTAGCTCCGTTTTCGACAGCGCCGCAAACAGCCCGTTGAGTATCCGCGTGCCGCGGGCGACCGCCCTCCGGAGCTCGTTCTTCCCCTTTGCCGTGAGCACCAAGCGCGAAGTGCGCCGGTCGCGTCGGTCGGTCGAACTCGTGACGAACCCGCTCCGTATGAGACCGCCGATAAGCGTCGTGGCGGACGGCGCAGTGATGGAAAGATGGTCGGCGACGTCTTTCATCTTCGGCCCGCCCGCGTCCGCGATGAATTTCATCGTTTCTATATGAAGCCATGCCGAAGGGTCGTACTTCTTGCCCTGCGCGAGCCTCGTGCGCACGATGCGGCGCACCGTAAAGAAGAGCGACATCGCTCGCGTGACATCCGCGGAAGCATGGGGTTTTTTCTGAGCGCGTTTCATCATAGTCATATTATCCGCCCGCGGCCGCCTCAGCGAGAAGTTCCGGCGGGATATCTTTCTCATCCGCGTGCTTCGTCCGCAGGAAGAAGAGCGCGATGAGCGCGCCCGCGAGCATCGCCCCCGCGGCCCAGCCGAAGACCGTGCCGTAGGAGAGCAGCTCCGCTTTCATAATGATGAGCCGGCCGGCCTCGGCAAGCGCCGCCGGCGACGAGCTGTTGATGTGTGAATTCAGCGCCACCATGAGCACATTCGCGTTCGTCGTGTTCGCGAGGATGGTGCTGAAGATGGCGATGCCGAACGCGCCGCCGATATTGCGCGTGAGGTTCAAAAGGCCGGAGGACATGCCTACCTCATGAAGCGGCACGGAAGTTGTGGCCGCGCTCGTTAAAGGCGCCATGCCGAGCCCGAGACCGGCGCCGAACAGGACGAGCGGCAGGACAAAATCCCACGACGTCATGGTCGGGTCGAGGTTCATAAGGAGGAACAGGCCGAGCGCGGAAAGACCCATGCCGAACGAGACGGTGTACCGCGGATTGAATGAGTTCGCGAGCTTGGCGCCCAAAGGCGCGAATATCGGCAGTGCGAGCGCCATCGGCACGAAGAGGTACCCGCTTTGCGTCGCCGTGTAGTGGAGGAATGTCTGGGCGAACACCGGCAGGAGAAGCATCGCGCCCATCATCCCGCCGAAGGAGATGAATGAGACCGCGAGCACGGAGACGATGACCGGATTCCGGAAGAATTTAAAATCAATGATGGGGTGCGTATGACGCGTCTCCCACTGGTATACAAGCGCACCGAACACGAGCGTGAGCGCGTAGCACAGGATGCTCGCCGAGGAGAGCCATCCCCAGTCCTGCCCGCGATCCACCACGAGCACCAGCGCCGAAATGGCGACCGAGAGAAGCACTGCGCCGAACACGTCGAACTTGCCCCGCTCCCCGGGCCGATCGTGCGGCAGGAAGAGAAGCGTCATTGCGAGTCCGGCGATGCCGATGGGCAGATTGATGAAGAAGACCCAGCGCCAATCGAAATTGTCGACGAGATACCCGCCAAGCAACGGGCCGATGACGGCGGATATGGCGAAGGACGACGACCAGATGCCGAGCGCCTGCGCGCGCGCCTTCGGTTCGGCAAACGATTTGGCGATGAGCGACATCGCCGTCGGATAGACCGCGGCGCCGACGAGTCCCTGGAGAATACGGAAGAACACGAGCGAATAAAAATCCCACGAAAGGCCGGCGAGCATGGAAACGAAGATGAAGCCGACGAAACTCCAGAGGTAGATGATGCGATTGCCGAACAGGTCGCCGAGCTTGCCGAAGACCGGCACGAAGATGGCGTTGCTGATGATGTAGGCCGTCGCTATCCACGCCGCCGTGGAGACCGTGATGCCGAAATCGCCCATGATCTTCGGCATGGCCAAGTTCACGACCGTGCGGTCGAGACCGATGAGGAGCGTCCCCACCATCACCGTAGCGAGCACGAGCCACGGGTGCCCCGTGAGCCGGTGGGCCGCTTTCTGCGAGAGAGTGGCCTCCATACCCTGCAACGATTATTTCGTGTAAATCTCCATCCGCGCCGACATGCCGTTCCGGAGTTCGGGATATGCGCTCGTATCAAAGCGCGCCTTCACGTCGAACTGCTGGACCTGGCGCTGGCTGGAGATATTGAACACGATGCCGGACTGGTTCGAAGTCGGCGCTATTTCATCAATGACGCCGGTGAACGTTTTCCCGCTAAATGCGTCGACGGTGAACCTGACCGGATCGCCGATGCGTATCTGCGCGAAACCCTTGTTCTCATCGATGCGGTCCACCACGCGCAACTGCGACGGATCGATCATCGTAACAACCTCGACCCCGGCATTCACCTGAGCGCCAACCGCATCATTGACCGAGACGACCATGCCGGCCACCTTACTGGTGATGACCTGCGTTCCGACCAGCGCTACCGGTTGGTTCGCCGTGATCATATCGCCCGTGTGTACGTAGACCGCATCAAGGATGCCGGGCGCGGTCGAGGTAAGGCCGATAAGCGGCGCCTGGATGCTCGCCGTGTCGATGGACACGCGGCCGCTCGTGAGGATGAGGTACGCGCTGACCGCACCGACGGCGATGATAAGGAATGCGCCGGAGCCGACGTAGAGAAGTTGTTTGCGAAGTGGGTCCATATGATTATTGCTTATTAGTCGTGCCGAAAGTCAGCACGTCATCTCCAGCGGCAAGTCCGGAGAGTATCTCGGTCATGCCGTCCGTGCCCGTAAGACCGGTCGCAACCGGCGTTTGTATCGGCGCGCCCTTTGCGTCCTTCACATATACGAACGCCTGTCCCCCGCTCCTGATAACGGAGCTTGTCGGAACCACGAGCGCATTGTCTTTGCTCCCGCCGGAAGATTCGATGGAAACGAGTATCACCCCGGGCGCGGCGGTTTGGCCGAGGTGCGCGTTCAGCGCCGTGACCGTGCCTGCGAACGGCGCGGTAAGCACCGATTGCCGGAGCATAACGTCAATGCCGCGGAGCGTCGCCTGCGCCGCGTCGACCGCGGCCTTTTGCGCTGCGATGTCGTTCGCCGTCGCTCCCGCCTGTGCAAGCGTGAGCGCGCCAACGGCCGCCTTGTATGCCGTATCGGCCGAAATGAGGCCTGAGAGCGAAGCGAGCGTGTTCAGGCGTCCGGTATTCACGCTCGACTGATATCCGGCGAGCGTCGACGCTCCAATGGAACCGCCGGGCTGGGTTTCAGCGAGCGCAACGGTGAGGTCGTTGAGGAACGCCGCGACGCTTCTCATGTTGTCCTCGGACAAAGCGACGGAGCTCTCGGGGTCGCCCGTGGCAGCGGCAAGCGATGCGTTCCACGATGCGAACATCGCCTCGAGCGCGACGCGCTCCGTCTGGATACGGCTCACCAGCGTAGCATCGGGCACGAGGACGGAAAGCTGCGCCGTCGCGTTGCGGGGATTCGTGAAGACCTGGTCGGCCTTTGCATGCACGGCGTCATCCGCGTTCGTATAGGCCGACTGGAGCGCGCTCGCAAGCGCATTCTTTGCTTGCGCGACGGCTGTCTGATTTATTGCGAGCTGTTCAGGGCGCGTGCCGGCCGTAAGCGCCGCAAGACGCGCCTCGGCCGCTTCAAGGTTCGCCGCTGCTCCCGCGCGCGTCGCCTGGAGCGAGGACTGGTCGAGTGCGACAAGCGTCGCGCCCGCCTCAACCTTCTGTCCGATCGAAACGGGAATGGAAACGACCTGTCCGGACACTTGGAATGAAAGGTCGGAGGTCGCCCCGCCGACGCCCGTGATGGATGCGTTGACCGCCTTCGTGTACTGCCCCGACGGAGTTACGGAACTTGCCTGCCATGCGATGCCGACAGCGACAAGCGCAATGATAAGCGCCCCGCCAAGCGAGATATGGGGCTTGGAGAGATGCGTGAGGACCTTCGTGGTTCGTGGATGCATGCGGATATCGTAAAATTACTTAGGAAACCTAAGTATATCACGCGGACAGAGAACGGCAACCTTCCCTACCGCTCGCGCTCCTCCTCCCGCAGGCGCACCTCGTCCTCATCCATGCCGAAATAGTGCGCGTATTCGTGCCAAATCGTCTCCGCGATGACCTTCCGGATGTCGTCCCCGTCCTCCCGCGCCGCCTCTTCTATCGGGAGCCGGTAGAGCGTGATGGTGTCCGGAAGCGTGGGGCCCACGCCATACGTATCGCCGCGCGCGGTATTCGGAATGCCCTGATAGAGCCCGAGCAGGGTCTCATTATCCCCGAGACCTTCCAGCTCCCGCACTTCCTCCGACGGCTCGTCCTCCACCAAAAGCGCGACGTTCTTAATGCGCGCACGGAATTTCTCCGGCAGAAGCAGGAATCCCTCTTCGATCAGTTTTTCGAAATCTTCGCGAATCATATGCTGTCGGTTTTAGTATAATGCGGGCATGTCTGCAAAGATACCGGGCGGCACCGTGCATGCCCTGCCCGCCGATTGGCGGGAAGCACTCCTCGCGACCCCGCCCGCGCTCACTGTGTGGCAGGATATTACGCCTTTGGCGCGCAATGAGTGGATATGTTGGGTCACCTCAGGAAAGAAAGCCGAGACGAGGGACATACGGATCAAGAAAGGGCTCTCAAAACTCAAAGGGGGCATGCGCCGCCCGTGCTGCTGGGCCGGGTGCACTCATCGGTGATACACTAGATGCATATGATAAAAGGAAACTTTCTCGGCGCCGCGATCGTCGCGATACTCTACACAATCTATATCCTGTGGCATCCTCTTCCGACGAAATCGCAGACCGTGGCAACGTTAGTAGTCCTCAATGCGTTGACCATCGTGCTCTTGGCTTTTGCATTCAGATAAAAAGCAGTTGCGGGGGCCGGACTCGCTTCGATTCCGTCTCTCCACGCGCGAGCAAAGGAAAAGGCTGGCGCGAGGCCAGCCTTTTCCTTTGCTTGTTGCCCGTGTCGGTACTGTACCCGTACCCATAGGGAGTTACAAGGTTTTCTGGGCACCTTCCTTCCCCCTTAGTCGATGGGGGCAGGTATGGGTCACTTTCCAATGATTTGAAGGGTTTTCGCTCGCTTTAGATCGGCCAACAAGGGCGGCGGTACTGTACCAAAATGAGACAAATGAGACACACTAGAGGCCCAATTTCTGACGGCACTTGCGTGTCAAAATACTTGTGTTCTGTTGCAACGACAAAATAGCCCTATAGAGCGCATTATATAAAAAATCACGAAAACGCCGATTCGATAGGAGAAAATAAAAACCGAATATCACCGTTATACTTAAAGTAAGGATCAAGGAATATCTCCGCGACCCCACAGATGGCCATCTGTTAGTAGACCACTAACAAATCCATATGACTGACTCCCTGCATCAAAAAGATGGGGCTAGTAAGATGCGCATTGAATATGTCTCCCCCGAAACGCTTCGTCACGCTGAATATAATCCGCGCGTTATAAACGCTGTAACAAAGGAATCTGTGTGCGTGAGCTTGAAAAAACACGGAACGGTAGACCCGCTTATTGTTAACAAAGCTTCCGGCCGCGAAGGCGTTATTATCGGTGGTAATCTCCGCTGGGAGGTTATGAAGGATCTGGGATACCAAGAAGTACCCGTTATCTTCATCGACATTCCCGAACTCGAGAAGGAAAAAGATTTGTGTCTCCGACTCAACAAGGCCGTTGGCGAATGGGATTTCGATCTTCTCGCGGAGTTCGATGAATCCTTCTTAACGGATATCGGATTTGGTTCTGAAGATCTCGACGATATATTCCCCGCCGAAGACAACCCAGAGCAGTTCGATCTTAAGAAGGAACTAGAGAGGCTCGACATTACCGAGATCAAAGTGCAGAAGGGCGACATCTATGAAATCGATGGATCGCGCCTCATGTGTGGCGACTCGACGGTCGAAGCCGAGATGCTCACGCTCATGGGCGATGCGCGTGCTGATATGTGCTTCACCGATCCTCCATACATTCTTGATTATCTTCACGGTAAGAAGAAAAAGAATGGTGAGGCCGTGACCGGTTTCGGCGCGAAGCGGGATCGTCGGTATCTCGAAACCGACTCCCTGCCTGACAACTTTACCGAACTCTGGATGTGCAATGTTTCGAAAATCGCGAAACCAGACTTCCACATCGTCGTATACGAGAATTGGAAGAACATCCGCACTATCTGGGGCGAGATGGAAAAACATTGGAAAGTGAAGAACATGCTCGTGTGGCACCTCCCAAATCGCAATCAGGGGTATGCGGGCAAGTACAAATTCTTCTCGAAACACGACATTGCCATGGTCGGCTCATCAAATTTGGACGCAGAGCAATTGAACCTAGATGCCGAAGGTGAGTTGCTCGACAACGAATATGAGACGGCGCTATACGCTATCTCAGGCAAGCCGCACTGGGAGGGATACGAAAAAGGTAAGAAGATACAGCCCACCGACTTCATCGACTACAAGGCAGCCGACCTCCAATCTTCAGGTCAAGGCATCATCTTCGGCACGAAGCCCCTGGAGATCCTCATCCCGTACGTGAAGGTCCTCACAAAACGAGATGATCTTATCATTGAACCGTTCGGCGGAAGCGGTTCAACACTTATTGCCGCCATCAAAATGAACCGCCGCTGTTATTTGATGGAGAAGAGTCCTGTATATACGGAGGTTATCAAGCGTCGTTGGGAGATGGAAACTGGCAAGAAGGCTGTAAAGGTTCATGGCGCACAATAGTCGGGATCAAGAAAAGTTCCTTGATTTATTGGCGGCAACGCCGAATATCAGCATTGCTTGCAAGAAGACAGGTATCGCACGCGCCACTATATATCGCTGGATGAAAAGCAGTTATCGTTTCCGCCAAAAAGCACTGGCGGCCATGAACATAGGCCGTGAAAATATGGTTGACATGGCAGAAGCAGGTCTAATCACGAAAGCGCGTAATGGTGACATGGCGGCCATAAAATTCATTTTGCAGCATAACTCTAAGCGATACTCCGACAGGGCCGCACCGTTTGAACCAGAGATCGAAAAAGTGGATCAGTTCGCGGCATTCCGCGGACCGGACGGGAAGCTACTGGTAAGCAAAGGCACTGCAGAACTAATTGAGAAACAACATAAGGAAGAGCTGGAGCGAAAAAGTAGAGCTATGGGATTCCCTCCGGTCTAGTAGTAATCCTCAACAGTCAATGTCCAAGACACATTGCCTGGAATAACTCTAAGATAATAATTACCAGCGTTTGTGTGCTCATAGACAATTCCGCTCGAAGGTTGCTGTCCAGATTCTAGAAATTGATCCGTATAGGTTCCATCGTCCTGGTATATCTGAACGGCAAAGTTGCAGCCGTTTTGCTGACAGAACGATTCGGTATTTGATGGAAATGCAAAGCCCCAATCGATTCGCCACTTTGATCCTCGAATTTGAAAGGTGTCAGTATTTGTGCCACCCGAACCATTAAAATCTGTGACTTTGTGCCATGATGGCGGCGGCGCAACCACTGG
>JAKAGD010000029.1 GCA_021817685.1 bacterium | reverse complement strand
GCTCCAGATAGGGAGCGAAGGAAAGCTCGTGAAAAAACCGCCGCAATCGCGGCTGCGCTTCTCGTTCGTCCATATCGGCGACGAGGCAAAGCGCCTTTCCATAAAGCTCGCAGAGGAATTCCGCAAGGCGCACGTTCCCCTGACGCAGAACATCGGCCTTGAATCCTTGACCGAACAGCTCCACCTCGTCGAAAGCCACCGGAGCCCCTACCTCCTCATCATGGGGCGCAAGGAGGCGCTTGAGGGCTCCGCCATCCTCCGCAACCGCCAAACGCAGGAAGAGACCCTCCTGCCCATTCTCGGCCTTGCCGAGCGCCTCAAAGCCGTCGCCTAAATCTGGACAGTGGCGGCTTCGGTGTGCTAGAGTCTCCAAATCATGGCTGAAGCAGGAACACGAGTGGAAGTCCGCCGCGGAAAGAACGAGAGTTCTGCCGCGCTTATTCGGCGCTTCACCCGCCGCGCGCAGACCTTGGGCATCGTGCGCGAAGTCCGGAACGGCCGCTACTTTGAGCGCACCAAGTCCAAGAACGTCGGCCACAAGCGCGCGCTCGTCTCTAAGGCGCGCCGCGAGAATTACAACGAGCTCGTGAAGCTCGGGAAAATCGACCCGGCGGCGAAAAAGACGCGCAAGCGCTAGACCCCAATGGCGGGCGTTTCAATCAAAAACCTCACGCGGCGCACCAGTGCGCCGCGTTCCGCATTTTCCGCTATCGCGAAAGAAGTCCTCCCCTCCTCCGACATCTCGCTCGTCTTTGTGGGCCCGGTGCGCGCAAAGGCGCTGAACCTGCGGCTGCGCGGCAAGGATTATGTCCCGAACGTCCTTTCATACGCGCTCGATGCGCACAGCGGCGAGGTCATCATCTGCCTCGCCGAGGCGAAAAAGCAGGCGCCCCGATACGGCATGGGCGAGCGCGAATTCGTCCTGTATTTGTTTATCCACGGACTCCTGCATATAAAAGGACGGGCGCATGGTGCTAGTATGGAGCGAAGCGAACGGAAACTCTTGGCGAAATTCGTTAAGGGCGGCGCGCGCTCCTTACCCAATGTCACGACGCATCGCAACCGGAATAGATATCGGCACGTACCAAGTAAAAATGGTCGTCGTCGAAGAAGTCGTTGATAAGCGCTCAGGCGGCCGCCAGCTCCGCATCCTCGGCACCGGACTCGCCGAATCAAAGGGCCTCCGCCACGGATACATCGTCAACAAGGAAGAAGTCGCGAAGAGCATCGTTGAGGCGAAGCGTCAGGCGGAATACGCCGCGCGCGTGCCCGTCCGGGCCGCGTTCCTCGCCGTCGGCGGCATCTCGCTTGATGAGGCGCGCGCAACCGGCTCCGCCATCATCTCCCGCGCCGACCAGGAAATAACCGCGCTCGACTTGGAGAAGGCGGCGAAGGCGGCGCGCGAGGCGGCGGCGCCCGGATTCCTCAATCGGCACGTGCTCCACAGCATCCCGCTCGAGTACCGCGTGGACGGCACGAAAGTGCTCGGCGACCCGCTCGGCATGAAGGGCGTCCGGCTCGAGGTGGACTATCTGTTCGTCACTTGCCTGGCTCAGCACGAGGAGACGCTTGCCGCCGCGGTGGAGGACGCCGGCATCGAGGTCATCGACCAGATGGCCTCCCCGCTTGCCGGCTCCTACGTGCTCCTTGAGGGCGACCAGAAGATGAAGGGGTGCGTACTGGCGAACATCGGCGCCGAAACCATTTCCATAGTCGTGTACGACGAGGGCATTCCCGTTTCCGTAAAAGTATTCCCGATGGGCAGCAGCCACATTACCGACGACATCGCGCTCGGTTTCCGCATCTCGCTCGAAGAAGCCGAGCGCGTGAAGCTCGGTCGCCTCTCCGGAGCGATGTATCCGCGCAAGAAAGTCGACGACTTCATCGTCGGCCGGCTGAACGCGATGTTCGCGCTCATCGACAAGCACCTGAGATCGCTCGGGCGCCGCGGCCCTTTGCCCGCCGGCATCATCATCTCCGGAGGCGGCGCGGGCGTGGGCTCCATCAGCGACATTGCGAAGGGCTCGCTGAAGCTCCCTGCCCGGCTCGCGGAATTCCGCCTTTCCGCCGACACTAAAATACGCGATGCCACCTGGGCGGTCAGCTACGGACTCGCTCTCTGGGGGCTTACCGGCGACACTAATGCGCCGAAAAAGAGCCTGGGCGCCTACTTTGGGAAGTTCTTCCAGCAGTTCTTGCCGTAAACGGCGATTCGCATCCGTTAATTGTCAATATTTGCATATCCCCCGCTTCTGTTAGTATGACGGGAATTAATCAATAAGCCTTACCTATGTCAAAGCGCATTGAACCGGAAATTGAGACATTCGCACGCATTCGCGTCGTCGGTGTCGGCGGTTCCGGTAAGAACGCGATCAATCACATGATCGAGTCAAAAGTGCGCGGCGTGGAGTTCATCGCCGTGAATTCCGACGCGCAGGACCTCCACCGCTCCCTTGCCAAGAGGAAGATACACATCGGCAAGAATCTCACGCGCGGACTCGGTACCGGCATGAATCCGGAACTCGGCCGCCGCGCGGCGGAAGAAACGCGCCAGGAAATTCAGGAGGCGCTCTCCGGAAGTGACATGGTATTCATCACCTGCGGCATGGGCGGCGGCACGGGCACGGGCGCGTCCGCCATCGTCGCGAAGATAGCAAAGGAAGTCGGCGCGCTCGTCATCGCAGTCGTCACCAAGCCGTTCTCGTTCGAAGGCGCCCATCGCAAGGACATCGCCGAACGCGGCCTTGCCGAGCTCAAGAAAGAAGTGGATGCGTTCATCGTCATCCCGAACGACAAGCTCCTCTCCGTCGTGGACATGCAGACCTCGGCTAAGAACGCCTTCGCCATGTGCGACGAAATACTGCGCCAGGCGGTGGAGGGCGTCTCCGACATCATCACCACGCCGGGCGACATCAACACCGACTTCAACGACATCAAGGCCATCATGGAGGGCGCTGGTCCCGCGCTCATGGGCATCGGCATCGCCGAAGGCGACGACCGCGCAAAGGAGGCTGCGAAGATGGCGGTCAATTCCCCGCTCCTGGACGTCTCCATAAGCGGCGCGAAGGGCATCCTCTTCGTCGTCGCCGGCTCCGACGACCTCGGCATCATGGAGGTGCAGGAGGCCGCCAAGGTCATCAACGAATCCGTCGACAAGAATGCCAAGATCATATTCGGCATGATGAAGGACGAGAAGCTCAAGAAAGGCCAGATCCGCATCATCGTTATCGCGACCGGATTCCCCGATACGTCCCCGCATGTGCACACCGGCCCCGAGCGTTCGCTCTTCGCTATGCCCGCTGAACGGCGCGATGAGGAGCGCGGCCGCATTTACCACGAGATACTAAAGCGCGAGGAAAAGCCGGAGGAAGAGAAGGCGAAAGGAAAGCATGCCGCGGAAGAGTCGCCTGCACCGGCAGTCGAGAAGGAGGAACCTATCGTCACCGCAACGCCGCACAAGCGCGAAGAAGTGGCCCCCGCACCGGAAGATGATGAGGCATGGGGCGCGATACCGGCATTTCTGCGCCGGCACAAGAAGTAGCGGAAAAGTATAAAGGCGAAAGTATAAGGTATAAAGGGACGCGGCGCTTTAAGCGCCGCGTCGTTCGTCTTGAGATATAGTTCCCCTTCTATACTTTATACTTTATACTTGTCCCATGAACGACCTTATCATCATCGGCGGCGGGCCCGCCGGCGTGGCGGCGGCCATTTACGCGGCGCGCAAGCATTTGCAGACTGTTCTTATCACGGAGGAGATCGGCGGCCAGTCCACCGTCTCTGAAGGTATTGAGAATTGGATCGGTTCGCCGAAAGTGCACGGACAGGAGCTCGCCAAGATGTTCCGCACGCACCTGGATGCGGTAAAGAGCGACATCGTACGGCTCGTACTCCATGAGCGAGTGGAGTCGCTCGCAAAGACCGCCGAAGGATTTACCGCAATGACGAAGAGCGGGAATGCGTATACCGGCAAGACGGTGCTCATCGTCTCCGGCGCCGGACGCCGCAAACTGGACGTCCCCGGCGCAGAGAAGTTTGAGAACAAAGGCGTTACCTACTGCGCTTCCTGCGACGGCCCCTTGTTCGCGGACATGGACGTGGCGGTCATCGGCGGCGGCAACGCCGGATTTGAGACGGCGCTCCAGCTCCTCGCGTATGCGAAGTCCGTCACCCTGCTCCATCGTCATAAAGAGTTCAAGGCGGATGCGGTAACGGTGGAGAAGGCGCGGGAGCACCCGAATATGCGCATTCTCCCCCACACCGAGCCGACAGAAGTCATGGGTGAGCAATTCGTGACCGGTCTCAAATACAGAGACAAAGACACGGACGAGATAAAAGAGCTCCCGGTCACCGGCATCTTCGTGGAAGCAGGCGTGCTCCCGAACACGGGATTTGCCGCTGGGCTCGTAGAACTGGACGAGGTGAAGCGCATCAAGACTGATCCGCACAACCAGCGCACGAGCACGGAGGGCATCTGGGCCGCGGGCGACTGCACCGACGAGCTCTACCACCAGAACAATATCGCCGCCGGCGACGGCGTGAAGGCGCTCGAGGACATCTACCTCTGGATCAAGAAGCACTAAGAACCCTATGCCGCCGGTCATCTCCATCATCATTCCGACCCTGCGCGAAGAGCAATTCCTGGAGCGCACGCTCGCGAACCTGGACTCGCTTAAAATCCCCCACGAGATCATCATCACCGACGGCGGGAGCCAGGACCGCACGCTGGATATCGCGCGGGCGCACGGCGCAAAGATAACGGTGTGGGACCAACCGCGCCGGCAGACCTTCGGCGAGGCGAAGAACGCGGGAGCCAAGCTTGCGACCGGAGAGTTCCTCGTCTTCATCGACGCCGATGTGCTCGTCCCCGAGCCCGAGAAATTCTTTGAGGAAGCTGTGGCGGCGTTTAGAAGGAACCCAAAACTAACTGTCATCACGGTTCCTTATCTGCCGTATCCTGAAAATACTTCTATTGTAGATCACGTCTTATCCGCCCCGTTCAACTGGTTCAACATTATCTCAAACAATATCTTCCATTACGGCAGTTCCGGCGGCGAATTCCAGATGGCGCGCACTGAACTCTTCAGAAAGGTCGGTGGATTTGATGAACACCTCGCTGCGGGCGAAGATAATATCCTCTTCCGCAGGCTTGCTGCGCATGGCCGTGCTCTTTCATACTGGAAACTGAATGTCCGCCACTCGCTCCGGCGTCCGCACAAGCTCGGCTGGCTCCGTACCTATGGCATGTGGATTAAGAATGGTATTTCCGTCGCGCTCCGCAACAAGGCCGCGTACAAGGAGTGGTCCGTCGTGCGCTAAGTATAAAAAGAAAACCGCCGAACTGAAAAACGTTCGGCGTTTTTCAGTTCGGCGATTGCGGCCGATTATAGGAAGCAGGCGAAGAACAGGCCGATGCTCGGCCAGCGCTTCCCCGCTTTCACGAGGCACCAGATGATGCCCAGGATAAGCCAGCCGGCGGGATTACCCCAAGCTATTGCCTTTTTGCCCCAGTCGGTGAACCTATCCAGTTCCCATCCGTAGTAGTTTCCGCTGCTGTCCAGGATGAGCCGCTCGATCGTCAACCACGCCGTAAGCGGTGCGATGATGAACGCGAGGAACATCGCCATCACCACCGCGACGTGGGAATTGAACCTCACGAGCGCCCAGATGGGCAGCAAGATAGTGAGGTCCAAAAACATCGCCACGGCCAGAGTGAAAATCCAGAAAGTCTTGCGAACCGGTTCCATGCTTTTTCCCCTTCCTTGAAGTTGGCGCCCTTTAGAAGACAAAGAGCAGTTAGTGAATTGGCCAGTCTTTATATATACCAGAATATCGATTTCCGTCAATAGTCCCTTGACTTCTGGTCATAGAATCGTTATCTTGTGGCCTGGTAATTGGTCATTCTTCGCCGCATATGCGGCTCAACCACAAAAGCGAGGTGCGTATGGAAACCGGAACACTACTGGCGCGCTGGTGCATATTCTCTATGCTCCTGGTGATAGCCCTCATGCTTCTCGACGGGAAGTTCCTGCCGTCCCAAATGAGCGGAAAGGTCTGGCTCCCGGGATCCGCGAACGGGGCGATATGGGCGAATCTCGTGCTCCTGCCCCCGGCGCTCTACATCATCGGAGCATACGCGGATCAGTGGGGTACGAGGGAGGTGACCGTGGCGCTCCTCGCCGGAATGACAATCAGCTGGCTGCTCTTCTTCCTCGTGTACCAACACGGAGAATACGACGACGGGCTATCTCATCCGTTGTCGCTTGCGGGCGTGCTGTTCTTCCTGTGCGGCGGCGCGATCTACGCAGCTCTGGGCCTCTTCTTCTTCTGCACCAGAGCGACCGCGTTTGACGTCCTGGCCGTTGGCGCGCTCCTGCTCTTCTACGTGCCGGTGGCGAACCACCTCGCGCTCGACTGGCTCGATAAACTGTATGCCTGGGTATGGTACCCGCCGTTATTCGCGACGGAAAAGACCCCGCTCCGGTTCATTATCGGGGGGGACGCTCTGGTCGTGGTGAGCACGATCGTCAAGCTGGCTTGGTGAAGCGCACCAAACCGGCATCGGCCCGTCGCGGAAACGCGGCGGGCTGTTTGTTTTACTGAATGAAAGAGAGATTTTGGACGAACGCATCCGCCGAGCGTTCCCACGAATACGTTTCCGCTTTAGCGCGGCAGTCCGCCGGCGAGAGGTCCAGGCACTTGAGCGCCGCTTCGCGCAGATCATCGCTCAGGTATCCGTCTTTTCCGTGCGTAACGCTGTCGCGCGGGCCCATCACATCATGCGCGGCGACCGGCAGGCCGCAGGCAAGCGCTTCAACGACGACCAGGCCGAACGTCTCGGTGCGCGAGGGAAACACGAACACGTCGGCGAGCGAAAGCCAGTTGACCAGGTCTTGTCCGCGCTTGAACCCCACGAATTTATTTTTCCCTCCGTAAAGCGACTCGAGCCGCGGACGGTCGACACTGTCCCCGATGACAAGTTTGGTGCCGGGCAGATCCAGTTTCAGGAATTCTTCCGGACTCTTCTCCGGATCCAAGCGGCTGAAATATACAAAGACCGGCTTCGGTAGAGGCGCAAGCGGCGGCGCGGGATTGCGTTTGAAAAGCTCCACATCGACGCCGAGCGGGACAACGGCGACATTCTTGAACCCCAGCGACTCCAGTTCCCTTTTGAGACTCTCGGTGGAGACTATCGTACGGACCGCCAAGCCATGGAAGCGCCGTAGGAGCGCGTTTATGGGCCGCAGGAGCCCGCGCAGGCGCACATTTACGTAGAGCTGGAGATGCGTGTGATACCACGTGGTGAATGGTATCCCCTGCGTGCGGCAGGCGGAGCGCGCCGCCCAGCCCAGGGGTCCCTCGGTCATCAGGTGCACCGCGTCCGGCCGGAGTTCGCGGAGCGTTTTGGCGATGCGGCGGCGCGGGAAAAGCGCGAGCCGTATCTCCGGATAGAACGGAAGCGGCACGGTACGGAATTGGCTCGGCTCAATGGCGGTGACCGCATAGCCGCGCCCCTCGAGCGCCTTTATATGCGCATCCTGCACGCGCACCACGCCGTTTATCTGCGGCGCCCACGCGTCCGTCACGAGCAATATCTTTTTCATGCCTGCCTCTCCCCGTCGGCCGGTCCGTCCTCTATCGCCTTCTCTTCTTTGAGGAACTTGCGGCGCATGTACCAGGTGAAGAGATAGTAGCCGGTGATGACGACGGCGGCGAAGGCGATGACGTACTGCACGTTCTCCAGGATGCGCACCACGCTCCCGCCGACCGAAGCCCCGAGATAGTAGCCGGCGAAGAGGAGCGTGCCGTACTGGAGCACCGCGACGATGCTGCCGTACTTGAAGAATTTGCCGAGCGGCATCCGGACCGTGCCGGCGACCACAATGAACGCCGATGCGATGCCGTAGGAAAGCTTGCCGATGAACATCGTCCAGAACGGCTTCCTTTCCCACAGGGCGCGCACCTGTTCCAGATGATCCGGCGTGATGCCGATCTTCGCGAGCATGCGCTTTACGAACGCGGTCTTGGCGCCGAAATGCCCGATGGCGTAATACACGCCGTCGAGCCCCACATCGCGGACGAAGAAGAGCGCCGCGAGGAAATACATATTGAAATACCCGACTGCCGCAAGCGTCCCGGCGACGAATGCGATCACCGGACCCTCGATGAGCGACAACGGAACGAGTATCCAGTAGCGATACTGCAAAATAACCTGCGTGATGA
>JAKAGD010000028.1 GCA_021817685.1 bacterium | reverse complement strand
CAATGTCCGAGACGATCTTCCTGACCTCCGCGCATTTTGTAGCGTCATCCGGCCGGTTCGGTCGGGGGCCGTCCGCGGCGATGAAAAGAGAGGCTGGTTTCTGTTTCCGTATCTCATCAAAAACCCACCGAGTTGTTTCGGGGCGATTGAAGACTACCAAAAGGATGGGGACGGTGAATTGCGGCTGCGGCATAGCGTGCGGTTCGTATAGTAGTACCACGAGATTGGCTTTTTAGTTACTTGCGAGTACTATCGCGAGTACGATGGTACATATCACGATAGTCGGTGCCGGAGTCCACGGGACGAGGATGGCCGGCAAATATGCCACATTCAAGACCGCCCGCCTGAAAGCGGTCGTGAGCCGCCATAAGCCCGTAGCTAAGGTATTTTCTGATGTCCCGTTTTTCGGCTCCGCGAGCGCTTGGAAGAAAAAATTCGGTGCCCCAGATAAAAGCGATGTGTTCGACGTTTGCGTACACCACGATGTGCTCATCGGCGTGCTGGAGGATTTTATCGCCATCGGGGCTAAGAATTTCATTCTGCCGAAGCCCGTTTCTCTTACCAAGGGCGAACTGTCGCATCTGCGGCGGCTTGCATCTCGGCACAAACTCAACGTACTCATTGCTTCCCAATGGCATTACTCGGGATTGGTGGAAAAAGTAGGAGAGTTCGTTAAAAAGAACAGGAACAAGATATCGTCGGTTGACGTTGTTTTCTCCCGTACATTTGAGCCGGCACGCAAGGGCTCTTTCACCCCGGCGACCGCATTTTTGCCGCATATCCTGCAGATACTGAACGATACAGGGTTGTGGAGAGGAGAACTCGTCCTACAAATATCGCAGTGGTCCGATAGCAAGATCCGGATCAAGTACTGCGGGAAGACCGAGATACGCATAGAGTCCGACCTGACCTCTAAGGAAAGGATAGAGGCGCTGAAGATATTCCTCACGGGCGGCAAGAAGCCGGCGCTCGTTGCGGATTTCTCGGGCGTGCGCAATGAGGCGGGCTTTATCGCGTATCCTTCGCTGACGCTCCGAGGGAAGAACTCACCGGTGAAAGAGGATGTTCTTGAGAATATGATAGGGGTCTCACTGGCCTATTTCGGCACGGGCACAAAAACAGCAAAAGCTCTGACCTTAAAGAAGTATCTGCCGATCGCCGCCGAAGAGGTTCGTATCGTTGAACAAGCAAGAAAACTGGTCGTCGTTATCGGCGGCGGCATCTTTGGCGCGCTATCGGCGCTGGAAATAGCGAAAAAGGGATATGCGGTCGTGCTTCTGGAACGAGCTTCGCGACTAGTCACCGGCGCCTCGCTCGTGAACCAGTGCCGGGTGCATATGGGCTACCACTATCCCCGGGATGAGAAGACCGCGCGCGAAAGTCTGAAAGCCAAAAAGCTTTTTGAAAAAGTCTTTGATAGGGCCATAGGGAGGAATGTGCACAATCATTATTTGATCGCACGTGAGGGAGGTCTGACGGCCCCGGAAGACTTCCTTGCTTTCTGCAAAAAGTTACGCTTGCCTTACAAGGAGTTTTGGCCGGCGGCTACGAAACTCTCAAAAGAGAAGATAGCTTTGAGCCTGAAGGTCCCGGAGCCGATATTTGATGCGGATACGATACGGGACATACTCAACGAAGAGATAAGGAAGACCCCCGCCGTCGCCCTTTTGACGTCGGCGAACGTGACGGCAATACAGAAAAACGAGAATGGGTATGACATCTCGTATGAGTCGGATGGCGGGACCAGCACCATCCGCTGCGCGGCCATTGTGAATGCGACCTACAGCAATTTGAACCGGATAAACAAGCTTGCCGGCCTTCCGCTCGCTACATATCAATATGAGCTGTGCGAGGTACCGATTGCGCGGACGCCGTGGGCCAACACCGGCTGGGCGATAATGGACGGGCCGTTCTTCGGCATCATGCCCTTCGGTTTCTCCCGCAATCATCTTCTGTACGATGTGGAACTGTCGGTTCTGGAACGGATGGTCGGCGAACTGCCGGAATTCAAGTTCAACGTCGAATATTATGACGACCCGAGAAGGAGGCTTGAAAGATTTGAAGCGTACAAGGAGAAATGGTTGCCGTATGCGCCTGAGGTGGCGAAATGCCGTCCGGTTGCTTCCATGTACATGACGCGCATCGTTCTGCCGAAGAAAGAAAAGACCGATTCGCGTCCGACGATGGTCAACGAGCTGCGCCCGGGATTTTGGCAGATGTTTTCCGGAAAAATAACGACCAGCGTGCCGCAAGCCATCGAGCTCAGCAGGAAGGTCGATGCGTTCCTGAAAAAGCGATGACGCTTACTTTCGGGCGGTAACAAAATACCACCCGGGCGACAACTCTTTGCCGGCGAAGGGCATAACCGAGACCTCCTTGAACTTGGCGAGCAGTTTTTCCCATCCTTGCCGGGTGAACCGCCAATAATCGCCGTATTCTTCGCCGTGGAGCTCATATGCGAACGGGGCGGAGCCGATGAACTGCCCTCCCGGTTTTAAGACGCGATGTATCTCGGCAAGCGCCTTGAACGGATCCTCAACATGTTCCAATGTCTCGAAGCACAGGACGCACTCGAAAGAATTATCCGGAAACGGCATCCGCATTACGCTCCCGATGACGTCGGCGGGCGGTTCTACATCAAGCGTGGTCACATTTTTCGTCCCAAACCGTTTCTTGGGGTAGTCCCAGCGCGCCGAACCTATGTCGAGTATTTTTCCGCTCGGACGACTCTGTTCGATGAAGTCGATGAGCTTCTCCCGGAATGCGTACGGAGCGGCGTCAAATTTCGATAGCTGGTACCCCGTTATTTTCCTGAGAAGAGCATTAATGATGTTTTTCATGTTCCACCATGTTTCTCCAGCCAGATCTCCAGACAGAGGAGCAGCCAGAGGCGCAATCCGGAGCGATCATAGTTCTTGCCGTAAAAATCATTGAGCAGGAAATCGATCGTCTTACCGACGAAGAGGGAGCGGATTTTCGCGCCGGCGCCCAGTTTCTGCGTCGCGTAGCCACGCATCTTCGGTTCGCGGAGCCACTTGCCGACCGGCGCGCCGAAGCCCTGCTTGCGCCGGTAGACGAATTCCTTCGGCATAAACTCGGAGAGCAGGTCTTTCAGGATTATTTTTCCGCCGTCTTTGCCGGACTTGAATTCGGTCGGGAGGTTGATGACGAATTCTACAAGCGCCGTATCAAGGAAGGGGGAACGCACCTCGAGCCCGTGCATCATGCTGGTGCGGTCCACCTTGGAGAGTAGTTGCCCCGGCAGATAGGTAGTGAGGTCGAAGGTCGTTATTTTCTGCAGCGGGTCGAGACTCGCGCGGTATGCATCTTCAGAGTAAATGCCGTTATTTATCGGGGAAATTGAGCCCCAGAGCGCCAACCGCTGGAGCGGGGAGAAGACGCGTTGAGAGCGGGTGCGACCCTGGAAGGGATTGAGAAATAGTTTCTCAAAAGTGTGTGCGCGGTAGGACAGGTGGAGGTGTCGCGTGTGCCACCCATAGCCCATGAATATTTCATCGCCGCCGTCGCCGGAGAGCGCCACCTTCACCTTGCTCGCCGCAAGCTCCGAGATGATGTGCTGGGGGAAGTCTGAAGAGTCGGCATGCGGCTCGTCGAAATAAGAGAGAACTTTCTCCAACTCTTCCACCATGTCCCCGCCGGCTTCCGCAGTGTAGTGTTCGCTCTGCATGTAGTCCGCCGCTTGTTTTGCGTAGGGGAGCTCGTTGATGTAATCCCCATAGCCGAGGGAGAATGTCTTCAGCGGATGATCGAGGTGCTTGCTCGCAAGGATGGATACGATAGTGGAGTCCACGCCGCCGGAGAGAAGTGAACCGACTTCGACATCCGCAGCGAGCATCCTCTTCTCCACGGCTTTGGAGAGGAGCCGCCGGACTTCCTCCTTAGCCTCATCGTAGCTTATGGCTATTGGCCGAAAGGGGATGTCCCAGTATCTCTGTATATTCAGTTCTCCGTTCCGGTACACGGCGCTATGCGCGGGCGGGAGCTGAAAAACATTCTTATATATGGACTTCCATGGCGGTATGTACATGAGCTGGAGGTAGTTATCCAGCGCTCGCTCATCCAGTATGCCGGTAATGCCGGCGGCCGCAAGCGCTTTTATCTCGGAAGCGACGATCAGGTTCTTGTCCGCATCAAATGCGTAATAGAGCGGCTTTTTGCCGAAACGGTCGCGCGCCATAAAAAACGTTTGGCTCTCTTCGTCCCAGAGGGCGAAAGCGAACATTCCGTCCAGGTATTTCGGGCAGTCCGTACCGTACTCTAGGTATGCCTTAAGGATGACTTCAGTGTCGGAATTCGTGGAAAAGGCATGGCCTTTCGCGGCAAGCACCTTTTTCAACTCGCGGTAATTGTAGATCTCGCCGTTGAACGTGATGGCGATGTTGCGTGCATTATCGCGCATTGGCTGGTGCCCGCCCGAGAGATCGATGATGGAGAGGCGGGTTTGGGCCAGGATGCAGCGGGGGAATGCGAGTGTGCCGTGGTCATCCGGTCCGCGCTTGGAGAGGGAAGCGATAGCGCGCGCGGTCACATCTCCCGCGTACTTTTGGGCGGAATTTCCCGCGACGCTCAAGATCCCACACATATCCGTGTATCTTAGCTTGTTTTCTCGGTTTGGTAATCAAGCACAGCCGCCAGTTTCCCCGAGTGCTGTCCGCTAAAGACGATGGAGCGCGGGTTATCGCTCGAGTCGGTTATTTCGAAACTGACGTTCTGTTTTATATCCATAAGCTCAATGCCCGGCCGGTGGAACCGTGTCTCGAAGTAGTACATACCGACATTGAACAGGTTCGGCGGTATCTTGATCGTGGTCCGGTAGGTACCGGGTGCGTAGTCGCGGAGCTGGGCGTCCTTGTCCGATTCGGAGGAGAAGAGGAGTATGTCTCCCTCCGCGTAGAACAACACGGAGAGCACCGCCTTTGTGGGGTCTGAGACTTCAAACTCTATATCGAGCGAGAATCCTTCGTCGACCGGCAGGCGGGCTGAGAGTTCGCCGTCTTTGTCTTTGATGCTTACTTTGGTCACCTGCGCTCTCTTGCCCGGCGTAGGCGCAAAGAGATTCGTCGAGTTGTGGGTGGCGAGGGAGAGGTAGTGGCCGATGACTTTCTCGGTCGTGTCGAACATCTTTACCTCACCCTTTTCTATCAAGATGGTCTTCTTGCACAATCTCCGTATCGCCGACAGATTGTGGCTGACGAAGAGTATCGTCCGCCCCTGTTTCTGGGTGACCTCCTCCATCTTACCGAGGCATTTCTTCTGGAACTCCGTGTCGCCGACCGCAAGCACCTCGTCGACCAGCAGGATATCCGGTTCCATATGCGATGCGACCGAGAAGGCGAGCCGGACGTACATCCCGCTCGAGTAGTATTTGACGGGCGTATCGAGGAATTTTTCTATCTCGGCGAATGCAACGATGGAGTCGAAGTTCTTCACCATCTCTTTCCGTGTCATACCCAAAATGGCGCCGTTGAGGAAAATATTTTCGCGTCCGGTGAGTTCCGGATGAAAACCGGTGCCGACCTCAAGCAGGGAAGCGATCCGTCCTTTCATCCGCACTTCTCCTTCCGTCGGGGGCGTGATGCCGGTGAGTATCTTCAGGAGCGTTGATTTTCCGGCGCCGTTGCGGCCGATGACGCCCACCACTTCTCCCGGTTCAATAGCGAAGTCGACGTGCCGAAGCGCCCAGAAATCTTCTTTTGTATCGATGCCCGCGACCTCCCGCGCTTTTTTCTTCAGAAAGCGAAGCGGGCTTTTGATGATGTGAGTAAGCACATCGCGGAGCGTGATGTATCCGCCGCGATGGTGGTTGATCGTGTACTTCTTTCCCAGATCCTTTACTTCGATGACGTGTTCCATAGGTTTAGGCGACATCGGCGAAATAGCGCTCCGTCTTTTTGAAATACACTATACCGATGACGAGCAATGTGAGGCAGGCAGTGAACGAGAGGGAGAGGAGGAACCAGTTCGCCGGCGCCGTCCCGAGCAGGGTCGCGCGCGCAGTCTGAATGACACCCATCATCGGATTGATAGCGAGGAGGAAAGAATATTTGCCGGCGATGCTTGCCGGATAGATGACCGGCGTGACGAACATGAGTATCTGCATAAAATAGGGAAGCGCATAACGGACATCGCGGTATTTCACATTGAGTGCGGCAAGGAACAAACCGCCGCCCACCGATGCCATAAAGGTGATGAGGAGGAGAAGCGGGAGAATGAAAAGCCCGGTGAGGTGCGGCGCATAGCCGTAGTAGACCATCATGCCCGCAAGAATTGTCGAAGCGACGGCGAAGTCGACGAGTTTCGTTGCGACCGAGGCGAAGGGAAGTATCAGGCGCGGGAAGTAGACCTTGGTGATGATGGACTGATTGCTGGTGAGGACACTGCTCGTGTCACCGAGTGCGGTTGAAAAGAACTGCCAGAAGAGGAGGCCGGTGTAGACGAAGATAGGGTACGGTGTTCCGTCGGAGGGTATTTTGAGCAGGGTGCCAAAGAACAGACTGAAAACGACCATACTCATGAACGGCTGGAAGATGGCCCAGCCGACACCGACGATGGTCTGCTTGTAGCGCACTTTGAAATCGCGCCACACGAAGAAGTACATAAGCTCCCGGTACTCCCAGAGCTCCTGGAAGTCCCGCCAGCTCAAAACTTTCTTCGGTCGGATGATGGTGACGGCGCTAGTCATAGTTCTCCGTGTACCACGCGTATGTCTTTTTGAGGCCATTGTCGAGGCCGATCTTGTGCTTCCAGCCGAGCTTATGAAGCTTCTTTACGCTCAGCAGTTTCCGGGGCGTACCGTCCGGCTTGGTCCTGTCCCACGCTATCTTTCCTTTGTAGCCGACGACCTTTCGTATTTTCTCGGCGAGAGATTTTATCGAGAGGTCCGTGCCGGTGCCGATGTTCACGATGCCCGAACCGCTGTACTTCTTCATGAGAAACACGCAGGCGTCCGCGAGGTCGTCCACGTGGAGGAACTCGCGTTTCGGTGATCCGGTCCCCCAGATGACCACCTCCTTGTTTCCATCCCGCTTCGCCTCATGGAATCGCCGAATGAGCGCCGGGAGGACATGAGAATTCATCGGATCGAAATTATCGTTCGGCCCGTACAAGTTCGTGGGCATCACCGAGATGAAATCGGTTCCGTACTGTTCGTTATATGCCCGGCACATGAATATGCCGGCGATCTTGGCGATGGCGTAGGCGTGATTAGTCTCCTCGAGCGACCCCGTCATCAGATGCTCTTCTTTTATCGGCTGGGGGGCGAATTTGGGATAGATGCAAGAGCTCCCCAGGAAAAGGAGCTTCTTCACGCCGGCGCGGTACGCGCTATCAATGACGTTCGTCTCAACGACCAGGTTCTCGCGGATGAACTCGGCGGGACGCGTTTTGTTCGCCATGATGCCGCCGACCTTCGCCGCCGCGAGGAACACGTACTCCGGCTTTTCCCGTTTGAAGAACGCCAGCACTTTCTTGCTGTCCAAAAGATCGAGCTCTTGATGCGTCCGCGTGACGATGTTCGTATAACCGAGCGCTTTCAACCGGCGCACGAGCGCCGACCCCACGAGACCGCGGTGGCCGGCGACGAATATTTTTGATGACTTCTTCATGACTTCCGTGTCGTCTTCATCGTAGCACGGCTCTCTTTCTTAAAATCGGCTTCGGTCATGAGCCGGACGAGCTTTTTGAACGTTATCTTCGGCTTCCAGCCGAGCTTCTCCTTCGCCTTGGAATAGTCGCCCAGAAGGACGTCCACTTCCGCGGGGCGGAAATATTTAGGGTCTACCTCAATGATGGTCTTGCCGGTGTTCTTATCAATCCCTTTTTCTTTCAGGCCTTTGCCTCTCCATATGATGTCCATCCCGAGCACGCTCCCGGCCTCTTCCACGAACTCGCGTACGCTGTGCGTTTCGTTCGTGGACAGGATGAAATCATCCGGTTCCGTGTGCTGGAGTATGCGCCACATGCCTTCCACGTAGTCCCGTGAGTGGCCCCAATCGCGCCGCGCATCAAGGTTGCCCAGGTACAGCTTCTTCTCCGTGCCGAGCTTGATGCGCGAGAGCCCCTGCGTGATCTTGCGCGTGACGAAGGTCTCGCCGCGCCGTTCGCTCTCGTGGTTGAAGAGGATGCCGTTCGCGGCGAACATGCCATAGCTCTCGCGATAGTTCCGCGTTGTCCAGTAGGCGTACACCTTTGCGACGCCGTACGGCGAGCGCGGGTGGAAGGGCGTGGTCTCCTTAAGCGGGAGCTCGAGCGCCTTGCCGAACATCTCGCTCGACGACGCCTGGTAGAACCGTGTCTTGCTGAGTCCGACTTCCCGCATCGCATCCAGGATGCGGATGGTG
>JAKAGD010000027.1 GCA_021817685.1 bacterium | reverse complement strand
GTGCCGAGCCGGTACCTTGAGGACATCGTGGCGGCGTGGCTGCTCCCGGACGGGACAAGCATCCCGCGCGATCGGATAAAGGTTATCTATAATGCCGTGCCCCAAGAAGAACTCGGAATAGTGCCCAAAACCGCGGAGAGACTGCCACGGCCTCTGGTTGCGACGGCGGGCCGCCTCGTGCCCTGGAAGGGCGTGGACGGCGTCATAGACGCCATTGCGGCGCTCCGGGAGAACGGGAGCCCCGTAGCGCTCGCCGTCGTGGGCGACGGGCCCGAACGCGTACCGCTCGTCTCCCGCGCCGAGCGGAAGCTGAAGGGCGATTACGTTTTCACCGGAGCGCTCGCGCATGCAGACACGCTCGCGGTGCTCCGGTCAGCGGATGTGTTCGTACTGAACTCCTCATATGAAGGCCTCTCGCACCTGCTTATCGAGGCTCTTTCGCTCGGCATGCCCGTCATTGCGACGAGGGTCGGCGGGAACGCCGAAGTAATAACGGACGGGGAGAACGGCCTGCTCATCCCGTACGGTGATGCCGCCGCGCTCTCCGGAGCGCTCGCGCGAGCGCTCTCTGATGAGAAATTGCGCGAGCATCTTTCGTTGCGCGCGCGTGAATCCTCGCATCGTTTTTCCGCGGAGACGATGCTCGCCGCAACCGCGCATCTGTTACAGAAATATGAAAGCACTGTTCGTATCTAACGATCCGGCGATATTCGATGCAGAAAGCGCGGTGCGCTCTCGCATGCGCGCGTACACTGCGGCTATCGGGGAACTCCACATCGTGTCCCCGGCGGGACGGGACGCTCGCGAAGAGCAGGACGGTGACCTCTATTTGCACCCGGTGCATTCCTGGAAGCTCCTGCGCGTGCGCGCGCTTGCGGAGCGCGCCCACGCGCTCATCCTGGAGCGCGGAATTGAAGTCGTGTCGGCGCAGGACCCGTTCGAACAGGGGCTCGCCGCGCTCCGCGCCGTCGCCGGCACGAACGCGAAACTCCATATCCAGGTGCATACCGATTTCCTTTCCCCGTGGTTCATTCGGAGCGGGAACTGGCGCAGTCCTTCGGTGCGTATGCCGTTTCTGAACCGGTGGCGCCGCCGCATTGCCGATGACGTATTGCCCGCGGCAAAGGGCATCCGCGTGGTGTCCGAGCGCGTGAAGGCGTCGCTCGTCGCGAAGTACGGAACAAGGATTCCCGAACCGACGGTCATTCCCGTTATGGTCGATATGAACGTACCCGATCCCGTGCTTCTGCCCGCGCACCCGTTCACCTTCGCGCTCATTACGGTCGGCCGCCTGGAGCCCGAGAAACGCGTCGAGGACATCCTCGCGGCGCTTAAACTCGTGGTCGTCCACTATCCGATGGTCGGGCTTTTCATCTCCGGAGAGGGCAGTGAACGCGGGAAACTTGAACGGATGGCGCGTGCGCTGGGGCTCGAACGGAATGTTATCTTCCTCGGTTGGCGCACCGATGCGTCGGGGCTCATGCGTAACGCCCATGCATTCATCCAGGCGAGCGCCTATGAAGGGTACAGCCGCACGCTTATCGAGGCGGCGCTCGCGAAGATACCCATCATCACGACCGACGTCGGCATCGTGGGAGAAGTGTTCAAGGGGTACGAGGACATCTTATCCGTGCCGGTGGCCGACCCGACCGCGCTCTCACTCGGCATCGTCGGCATCATTGAGGACACTCAGGTGCGCCTGGAGCTTCCGCGGCATGCAGAAGAGACCGCCCGCGCGCATCTCGCCGCGGCCGGCGACATCCCGTCCCGCATCGCGGCGGACCTTACGCGCACACTCCAATCATGAGATTGCTTATCGTCACGCAAGCAGTTGATAGCGAGGACCCGGTCCTCGGATTCTTCGTGCGCTGGATAGAGGAGTTGGCGAAACGCGTCGAAAGTATAGAAGTGATTTGCCTCAAAATGGGGGAGTGTAACTTTCCCAAGAATGTGCGCGTGCATTCGCTCGGCAAGGAGCGCGGGAGGGCGAGCCGCGCCGCGTACGCGGCGCGGTTTCTCGCGCTCGCATGGCGAGCGCGGAGCGATTACGACGCCGTGCTCGTGCATATGAACCAGGAGTACGTCCTCATGGCCGGCTGGCTTTGGAAACTCTTGGGCAAGCGCGTGTATATGTGGCGCAACCATTACGCGGGTTCGTGGCTTACGAGCGTCGCCGCCGCATTTTGTACGAACATTTTCTGCACGTCGAAGCATTCCTATACCGCGAAATATGAGAAAACGATACTGATGCCGGTCGGCGTGGATACCGAGCGGTTTGCCCCGGATGAACGCGTCGCGCGGAACCCGCGCTCCATGCTCTTCCTCGCGCGCATGGCGCCGAGCAAACAGCCGGAGGTGCTCATTGATGCGCTTGCAGAACTTGCGCGCACGGGGCAGTCCTTCACGGCGTCGTTCGTCGGTTCGCCGCTTCCGCAGGACGAGGCATATTATGAGGGCCTCAAAGAAAAAGTCCGCGAGCTTGGGCTCGCGGATACGGTCGCCTTCCTTCCGGGCGTGCCGAACGAGGAGGCTCCCGCTCTCTATCGCGCGCACGAAATATTCGTGAACGCGTCGCCGTCCGGCATGTTGGACAAGACGCTTTTTGAAGCCGCCGCATGCGGTTGCTTGCCGCTTGCAGCGAGCGCGGATTGGGCGGAGCAGGCGGGCGAGGATCTTTCGTTCATCGATGCCGCTTCGCTCGCCCGTCGCCTCTCTGTTACTCTCGCGTACTCGCCTGCGGATATCGGAGCGCGGGCGGCGAAACTGCGCTCGCAAGTGGTTGAGCGGAATTCGCTTGCGCGCCTCGGGGAAGCCCTGGAGAAAGTAATGAGGTAAAGTATCCGCACGCCCCTTATGTCGTCGGTCAAAGATTTTGAGAACGAGCGATGGCGGTACACGCCGCAGAAGTTGGAATTCCGCCATCGTGCGGCGCTTTCGCTTGTGGAGAAGGGGCCCGTGCTTGATGTCGGCTGCGGCGACGGTCTTTTCCTGTCGCTGTGTAAGGATAGGGGGATAGAGGCCCAGGGGGTCGATTTTTCCGACGTCGCGGTAGCGCGCTGTAAGGAGCGGGGACTGGATGCGCGGCAGGCGGATTTGGCGGCCGGCCCGCTCCCGTTCCCCGACAAATCATTCCCGACGGTCATTGCGCTCGACGTGCTTGAGCACGTGTACGAGCCGGAAAAGCTCTTGCAAGAAATGAAGCGGATCTCTTCCGGCGCGGTCATCGTCGGCGTGCCGAACTTTTCCTCGCTCCCCGCGCGTTTGCAAGTGTTGCTCGGGAAGGTACCGGAAAACAATCGCCCTAATAAGGCCCACGTCTACTGGTTCAACTGGTCGGTACTGTTGTTTCTTGCGAAGCGAGCGGGACTCATACCAGGCCGCTTGGAGATGAATACCTTTTCACCGCTTACCCATTTCAGTTGGGCGGTTCCTTTGTGGCCGAACCTTCTCGCACTGTCATTTGTATTGGAACTACGAAAGTGATGGTTGGAGTTTTATTTTCCGAAACACGTCGACACAAATTCGTCCGCCAATTTCCGAGAACCAAGCCTTTCTTTGTAGAGACGGTATCCGCGTTCTGATACTTTCCTGAGAACCTCGGGGTTGTTTCTAAGGTAGAGTATCTTTCCCGCTAAATCACCCGCATCCCCTGGCTTGACCGCGAGGCACGTCTCATCTTCTTTGAGGAGTTCTAGCACGCCTGCATTCCTTCCAGTGAGGAAAGGAAGACCAAGGGCGAGACTTTCGTAAAGCTTTGCCGGGAGCGTGCGGAGGAGTCGTGGATGGTCCGCGAGCTGTCCGAGGCTCACATGACAGGAGAGCATCTTTTCCCGCAGTTCCGCTGGCGGAAGTGCTTCTCGGATGAGCTCAACATTCTTCGGTTCTAGTTCCGCCATAAGTGCATTGACCTCCCGATACATGAAGCCATGTCCAATGATAATAAATCGCACGTCCGTATCCTCAAGTTTCTTCGCCGCTTCTATGACCGTCAATATGCCGGATTCCGGCAGGAATCTCCCTCGAAAGAGAACGGTGAAATCTTTGCTCTTCTGTACACTCTCGTCGCGGAAGAATACGGATTCATCAACGCCCATCCATGCTCGTACGAGCTTTTTCTTTGGGGCCAGAAAATGGGCGCGGACGTAATCAACCTGTCCTTCGCTCTCGAGAAGTATCTTGGTTGAAGAGAGGAACGATATAAAATCTATGAACCACCACTTCATCGCCGACGGGGACCAACGTCCGGCGACACCTCTCGATATGATGTTTGCCTCATATTGCGAGGAGACCGCGTTGAAAACAATCGTCTTTGGTGACAAACCTCGCGCGAGGGGGGTCAGGAGCGGCAGTCCATAGCCGACGATGACGGCGTCGACGCCGCGCGCCGCGCGAGAGAAGCGACGCGCAAAGCGGATATATTTGCCGAACCCGTACCCCTTCTCGACCAGTTCGAGAACCTCATGCGCACTTTCTCGCAGACCTTGTATCAGGTGGATATCTGGAGGGAGGTTGCTCCCGGTGTGGACGTAGAGAAATTTCATTCAGACTTCAAGTATATCATTACGTGTGTTATAATCACAACGTGAAAATAATTTATATAGCGAACTCAAGAATCCCAACCGAGAAAGCTCATGGGTACCAGATAGCGAAAATTTGCGAGGAGCTGTCCAATCTTGGTATCGGCGTTGAGTTATGGGTTCCGACAAGGGAAAATGAGATACGGAAAAACCTTTTCGATTTTTATGGTCTCAAGAAGATCTTTTCGGTGCGGTTCCTTTCCTGCCCGGACTTTCTCTCCGGCGTGCGTCTCTTTGGGCGAGGAGGTTTTTACCTACAAGGCCTTGCTTTCTTCGCGCGGCTTCTGTTTGAACGTCCCGAGAAGGGTTCATGGGTGATGACACGGAATTCGGAGATCGCATGGCTATTCCACCTGAAGGGATATAAGACTGTCTACTACGGGCACTTCTGGCCGGAAGGGAAGAATATATTGTTCAGATTTTTCTTGCGCGGCGCGGATGCTGTCATATGCAATTCTCGCGGCACGGCGGAGGCGTTCAAGGAGCACGGATTCCGCAACGTCGTGACCATTCAGAACGGCGTCGATCTCGAGGATTTCTCATTCAAAGCAGGAAAGGAAAAGCTCCGGAAGGAGTTGGCTCTTCCGCCGGAGAAAAAAATAGCGCTCTACGCCGGGCATTTGTATGCATGGAAGGGTACTGACATTCTTTTCGAAGCAGCTGAGCTGCTTAAGGATTCCCCGGACACTGTCTTGGTGCTCGTCGGCGGAACTCCCGATGACCATGAGAAGCGCGCGCGCGAAGCACGGGAGAAGGGGCTCACCAATGTGCTTCTGGTAGGGCACCGGCAGAAGTCGCTTATACCAAGATACCTCCGCTCCGCGGATGTACTTCTCCTTCCGAACGTTCCGATCTCAGCCGAATCAATCCGTTATACGTCCCCGATAAAAATGTTCGAATATATGGCGTCCGGTGTTCCCATCGTCGCTTCCGCCCTGCCCTCCATAAGAGAAGTGCTAAATGAAGAAAATGCGCTTCTGGTCGAGGCGGGGAACGCCAAAGCTCTTGCCGGGGGTGTCAAGAGAATTCTCGCTGATACTGAGCTCGCTCGGCGTATTTCTGAGAGGGCGCGTCGCGATGTGAGCGATTTTACCTGGCGGTCGCGCGCGGAAGAGATCCGTGCTTTCCTAGAAAAGGTGTAGCCTCTAATAGTGCACAAGCGTGCAGTACTTGTTCTCAAAGTATCGCGCCTTCCCCCGATAATATTCCCAATCGACGGATTCATTCTCCAAGACAATGTGTGGAATGTTTCCATAGTACGCTGAGAAATCGCCGAAACTGCTATCGGAGCCGATGATGGCATCGGTCTGTGCGAGGAGGAACAGATCCTCTATCGCCCCCGCCTCCGAGATTGCCGTGTGCAATCCTGAAAAATGGGCTACATCGATCGGCCCATCCGACGCAATAACGAAGCAGGTATCCTCGATGTCGATGCCAGCGAAAGTCACGTAGTCATCGATGATTTCTCGCACCCTTTCCTGTGGCACGAAATACCTGCCGCCCTTCCATGTCCGATAATCGCCCTGGCGGATATGAACTCCAATAACGTGCCTATATTTTGCGCGGAGTGGCGAGAGAAAGCGCCGTATGTTTTCCGCGGCATTCTTTTTCGGGGAGAAGTATTCGCGTATTGATTCCCGATGCTTTTCTATACCGGCTGGATTTCGGAAAAGCCACCCGTCGAAATATAATGCTCCCAGGGTCGTATTCTCCTTGCTGAGGAATTCCTGACGGACGTCAGGAGACGGCGGGAGATAATACGGAGCATCGACATATCCAGCGTTCCCAGAACGCACAACACTCTGTGGCGCGAGTGTCCCAACCACAAGGACGAATGCCTTATAGAGTTTTCGCCACAGCGGGACGAGGATCCTTTCGGGGATGAAAGCGGCAAGCAGATTGAACGGCTTGAAGAAGATTAAACTGACCAAAGGACTCCCTACCGGTATTGAGAAATGGCGGCTGTATTCGAAGAATGAATAATTGCTTACGGGAATGCCGCGCTCTTTCGCGTACGCATATACGCTGATGAAATTCCACAGCTGGTTAGCGAGTTGTCCGTGGACGCCAGTCGATGGGCCGTGCTGGAGGATGACCGCTTGTCTCATATTTTCCGGAAGTGAAACAGACCGGTCCCGAAACCTCGAGCTGAATCATAGGACTCAGATAGGCGATTGCCGTAGACGTACTGCTCCTCTACAAGCTTCAGCGACCCGAACAGTTCCACAATGTAGTTCTGTGTGAACGAGCGGTGGGCGTTGAAGTACACTTTATTCTTCGAGTCGATCGGAACTGATATATACAGATTTCCGCCCGGGGCGAGGACGCGTATCAGCTCCTTCGCCGCCTTTTCGGAACCGAACGGGTCGAGCATATCGCCGTAGCGTCCGAGGCCGATGTGTTCAATCACGCAAATGGAGCTCAAAGACGGTATTTCATCGTTTCCGAACGGTAGGTCGAGAATGCTTCCTCTCACGAACGAAAGCTCGGGCAGGGAAATCTCGGGCGGACGGATATCAACCATAGTCGTAGGCGCAAATTGCGAGATGATGCCGATCGTCGGGAGATGCGACCCGACATCGGTGTGCTGTGCAGGCTTGGTCTCGAATATCTTTTTTGCGAGCCATGCGTCTTGATAGAAGTAAACCGGATCGACTCCCGTTGTGGCGGTCTTATCGAAAAGGCGCGGGTAGAGGTCGCCGGTTGAGAGGGCAAATGCCTGATTGTGAGGGAGTCCCCGGTACCGGCGCCAATCTCGGGCGAAGGCGAAAAACTCTCCGAGGATCGCCCCAATGCCATACTTTCTCCGGAACGCGCGGAAAAACACTACGGTCCACTTGAGTGCGGGTATCCGTTTGAGGGTCGTGTGCAGGGTCATGGTACGGATACTAACAGATTGCCATATTCTCCCGTAGCATGTTTGGATTGAGAATAAGGACCGCCGTCGCCACATTTGACTCGCCGTGCAGGAAATACTGTGTTTCCCCGAGCAGGAGCCAATCCATCACGACTTCCTCCCCCGCTTCTCGCGGAGCCGTTGTCTGGAAATGGAGGCCGGTGGTCCCGCCGGATCGGATCTTGGAATAGGTTACTACCGTGTCGCCGTACCGTTTCTTGAACGCTTGGTAAAAACGTTCATCGTCCGTCGCGAGAAAAATATGAGTGTAGCCGGTGGAGAGGAGGCGGTCGATCTTGTCGAAGTACCGATCGATGCCCACATCATTCCCGTACATCCGGATATGATCGGTCCCGCGGATGTGAACGCCGATTACCCCGGCCTTCGGGAGATTCTCTCGGTAGAAGGAGAGTGCTTTCTCCCGGATCTCGGACCGAACGTGCACGTGATCCTCCATCGACGCATGGAGAATGTTGAGGAGCCGTTGATCCTCTTTGATCCTTCGATATCTATATGCTCTCGCCGGCAGAAAACCGAGATCGAACATGCGTCGCGTTGTGTTTCGTACGGGGTCGAAGTAATACGTCCACATATTCTGGTCCGGACCACGGTTGTACAGCGTATGTCGATAATCGATCTCTATCTCTTTTTCGGCGTGCGCGGTGATTATATCGAGTGCCTCTATAAATATAGAGAACAAGCCCCGCTTCTCGATACCTGCATGACTCGCATCGGTAATACGGATCGCCCGGCCGGGGTGCGGAAGTCGGTAGAATAGGAACGCCTCAATTCTATCCTGTATCGATCGAATGAGGCCTCTTACTTTCCGGTACGCGGCACGCATAAGGTCAGACGACATACGATGTCGACCGCTTTTTCTCCGGTTCCCCCGTAGGATCGAAGTCAATGTACCACCAGGATTCCGCGAAGGGGAAAAGAACGGAGAACAACGCGCGCGCTACAACGTGTCTTGGGTTTAGAGCCAGGGCGCGT
>JAKAGD010000026.1 GCA_021817685.1 bacterium | reverse complement strand
CAAGATGCCGCACGGACTCGTCGCCGGCGCAACCGGCTCTGGGAAGTCAGTCGCCATCCACGCGCTCATCACCTCCCTGCTCTACCGCAACGGTCCGAACCAGCTCCGCTTCATCATGATCGATCCGAAGCGCGTGGAACTCACTGCGTATAACGGCATCCCCCATCTCCTTACGCCCGTCATCACCGATCCGAAGAAGACCATCTTCTCGCTCAAATGGGCGGCAAAGGAGATGGAACGCCGCTATAACATCCTGGAAGCCGAGCACGTACGCGACATCGGTTCCTACCACGCCTCGGTGTTCGAGCCGGCAAAGAAGAGGGGCGGCGAGAACATACCGGAAGCGATGCCATACATCGTTATCGTCATCGACGAACTGGCCGATATCATGCAAAGCTACCCGCGGGAACTCGAGGCGAGCATCGTCCGCCTCGCACAGATGTCGCGCGCCGTCGGCATCCACCTTATTCTCTCCACCCAGCGCCCGTCGGTGAATGTCATCACCGGGCTTATCAAGGCGAACGTGCCGACGCGCATGGCGCTCCAGGTCGCGAGCCAGATAGATTCCCGCACCATCCTCGACGGCTCGGGCGCGGAGACCCTGCTTGGCGCCGGAGACATGCTCTACCTCTCAAGCGACATGCAGAAACCGGTGCGCCTGCAGACCGCTTTCATCAGTGAAAATGAAGTGAAGAAAGTGGTGAGCTACATCAAGAGCCACAACGCCGGGGACCTCTCCTCCATCGACTTCGGCGGCGGAGGCGGCGCACCCACTGAAGCGAGCGACGTCATCGGACTTGCGAACGGCAGTTTTGACGACGATGTCGATGACGATCTCTATGAGGACGCCCGCACCGCCGTAGAAGAAGCAGGGCGCGCCTCCACCTCCTACCTCCAGCGCAAGCTGAAGATCGGCTATTCGCGAGCAGCGCGACTGATGGATGTGCTTGAAGCAAAGGGCGTCATCGGCGGCGCCGACGGCTCCAAACCGCGCGAGGTACTGAATCGCCGCGACAACTCTCCCGCCCCAGGAGGTACGGATGACTCGGACGAAGAGCTCTTTTAGCGGAACCGATGGCTACCAAATACCTCATTCTCGCCGTACTTCTCGTCTTCGGCGTCTACGGGTGCATGGAGGCGTGGCCGATCGCGGCCGGTCCTTCCCTCTCCATCGTTTCCCCGCAGGACAATGCGCCGTTCCCGAACGGCGTCGTCGCGATACAAGGCAAGGCCGCACGGGCCGCAGAGCTTACGCTGAACGGCGCGAGCCTTCTTCATGACCAGGACGGGAGCTTTTCGTCAACGCTGACCTTTCCCCGCGGAGGCTCTATACTTACCTTTGCGGCAGTGGATCGTTTCGGCAGGACCGTGACTGCGACCCGCACCATTTTCGTACCCTAATTATTTACCTTATGGCCTTCGGAAAACCAAAAAAAGAAAAAGTACTTAAGACCGTCACCGTGGCGAGCGCGGATAAGACCGAACGGCAGAAATCTATCGACCAGGCGCTCAAGGAGATCCGCACCAAATTCGGCGACGAGGCCATCTCCACCTACGGTGCGGGCACGCCGCAGAAAATACCCGCCATCTCCACGGGCTCCATCGGGCTCGACGCGGCGCTCGGCGTGGGCGGCCTTCCTCGCGGACGCATCATCGAGATATTCGGTCCGGAATCTTCCGGCAAGACGACGCTCGCGCTCCACGTCATTGCGGAGGCGCAAAAGGCCGGCGGCATCGCGGCATTCGTAGACGCCGAACATGCGCTTGACCCGGAATACGCGCGGCGCATCGGCGTAAAGCTCCCCGAGCTGCTCATCTCCCAGCCGGACACGGGCGAACAGGCGCTCGATATCGTGGAATCCCTGGTGCGGAGCGGAAATGTTGACGTTATCGTTGTGGACTCCGTCGCGGCGCTCACCCCCAAAGATGAAATAGAAGGCGAGATGGGCCAGCAGCACGTAGGCAAGCAGGCGCGGCTCATGAGCCAGGCGCTGCGCAAACTCACCGCCATCGCGGCCCGGAGCAAAACCATCGTTATCTTCATCAACCAGATACGCATGCAGATCGGCGTGATGTTCGGCAATCCGGAAACGACGCCGGGCGGCAAGGCGCTCAAGTTCTATACCTCGGTGCGCCTCGACATACGCCGCATCGCAAGCATTAAAAAGGGCGAGGAGGTGGTGGGAGGCCGCGTGCGCGTGAAGGTGGTGAAGAACAAGGTCGCCGCGCCGTTCAAGACGACCGAATTCGACCTTCTCTACAACGAAGGCATCAGCCGCGAAGGCGAACTCATCGCGCTCGGCGAGAAATTCGGCCTCGTGGAAAAAGCGGGCGCCACCTACAAATTCAACGGCGAGAAGCTCGCCGTCGGCTACGATGCGACCCGCACCCACCTGCGCGAAAATAAAGAGGTCTCAAAGAGCCTCCTTAAGCAAGTGCGAGAGAAGTTGGCGGAAAGTTAGAGGCTCTCCAGGGAGGACATCACGGAAACCGCGCGAGCGATCTCGCGGGCCGCAAAGAGGAGCGCGCCGAGCGCAAGAAGCACGAGCACCTGTACGATGAGGCGGGTGTGTTCAAAAGCGGCGAGGTAGAAGCGCGGAACGTCCAAGATATTTGCGGGGGCATTCTGGAGCACGCGGCCGACCCACACTTCCCTGCCGATGCCGTAGAGCGCGCCGACCGACACGAGCATGGAGAGCGCGCCGCTCGAGATGACGAACCGGAGCGCGCGTATGAGGTGCACCCGCTGCATCACAATGCGTTCGATGTTTGTACGGTCATCAGTCATAGTGTTGTTCGTCATATGATTTCTTAAAAAGCTTCTTGGCACGATGCACGCGCGTCTTTACGGCCGGAATGGAAAGCCCCTCGCTTGCGGCTATCTCCTCCTGGCTTTTCCCCTCTATGAACTGCAGTTTCAATATCTTTGCCGCAGTCTCGGGAAGCTTCGCGAGCGCGGAAAGAACTTCGTTCCGTATGGAGAGGTCTTCCAAAAATTCCGCCTTCGCATCCGGAAGCGATTCGTAATGTTCCGGTTCAAGCTCCGCGCGCTTGCCCCACTCAGCCATTTTCATGCGGTATTTCGTATAGGCGACGCGGTTGAGGATGGTGTACGCCCAGGACGAGAAGCTCGCTCCCTCCTGAGTATGGTATTTGTCCGCATAGAGATACATCTTGGTGAACGCGTCCTGGACCGCCTCCTCTGCGTCTTCGGGGCTCTTGAGGATGGTCCGCGCGCGGCGAAGGAGCGGCGCCTCATAGCGGCGGACCAGGACTGCAAAGAGATCCGGTTCCTTCTGGGAACGCGCCAATACCTCTGCATCCGAGAGCAGGCTCAGGTCGGTGGTTGAAAAACTCATAATGTCTGCTAGCATACACGAATCCGCCTCGAGCGGTACTTTTTATAACGAACTTTATCCAGCGTAAGTTTCCGGAATATGGCCGTACTCAGCTATAACGAAATCCTCAAGGGCAGCGTCATCAACTACAATAATGAGCCGTATGAAGTGCTGTCGGCGCATATTTTCCGCATGCAACAGAGAAAGCCCGTCAACCAGACGAAGCTCCGCCAGCTGGTCGGCGGCAAGGTCGTGGAGATCGCCTTCCACCAGAATGAGACCGTAACCGAGGCGGATGTCGGCATGATGCAGGCCAATTACCTCTACACCAACCGCGGCGAGAGCTGGTTCGCCGAGGAGGGCAACCCGAAAAACCGCTTCTCCTTCCCCGAGGAGACGGTGCACGACAAGGTGCAGTGGCTCGCTTCAAACTCGCCCGTCGAGGTGCTCACCTACGAAGACAAGCCGATGACCATCAAGATACCCGTGAAAGTCGAGCTTGAAGTGAAGGACGCGCCTCCGGCGGTCAAAGGCAACACGGTCTCGGGCGGCACGAAGCTCGCCGAACTTTCTACCGGCGCAAAGGTGAACGTCCCCTTGTTCATCAATCCCGGCGATATCGTGCGCATCAATACCGACACGGGCGAATACACCGAGCGTGTGACCAAGTCATAAAAAATCCAAAAAATGTGCAAATACAAAAGCCCCGCTCCCGCGGGGCTTTTGTCTAAAGCTATTTAGAGACTTCAGATGCAAGGCGCGGGAAATCGTTTTTCGGAGACGTACTTTTGGTACGGCGGAGAAAAACGACGGGACCCGCGACGCCGCAGACGGGGTCTATAAATCGCTTTATGCAGCGATGTACGGCATGAGCGCCATGTAGCGCGCTCGCTTGATGGCCTGCATGATCTCGCGCTGTTTGTTCGACGGAACGCCGGTGCGCTTCTTGGAAAGCATCTTGGCATGCGGATTGGTGAACAGCTTCAAATACGCCACATCTTTGTAGTCGATGAATTTCTTTATCTCTATCTCTTCTCGTTCAGCTTGGTATGCCATGATTCAATAATTAAAACGGAATGTCTTCCGGGTTGATCTCCTCGTCCGGGTACTTGATGGCCTCGTCATCCTTCGGGGCGGACTGCTCTTCGTGGGAAGAGGCCGCGCCGGCACCCGAGCCGCCCTTCGCATCCGCGCCGAACTGGAAGTTCTCTACGATGATCTCCGTGCGGTACTGCTTCTTCCCGTCTTCCTTCCCCTCCCACGAACGCGTCGTGATGCGGCCCTCCACGAATATCGGGCGGCCCTTCTTCACATACTGCGCGATGACTTCCGCCGTGCGGCCGAACGCGACGACATTGTGGAACTCCGTCGCTTCCTGCTTCTGTCCGCTCTTGTCCTTGTAGGTGCGGTTCGTCGCGAGTCCGAAGTTCGCGACCTGGCCGCCGGACGGCAGCGCCTTCAGCTCCGGATCGCGGGTAAGGTTCCCGTAGAGGAATACTTTGTTGAGGTACATGTTCGTATTATACCGCGACGTTCTCGAGAGCTGCGTCGAGCTCTGCGCCGGCCGCCGCTTCCGCGTCCTCCGCGTGTTCCGGCATCTTCATTGCTATCTCGCGCATCTCCACCGAGTGGCGGGCGGCGTCCTTCGTCGTAAGCAGGTCGATGAAGCGGACGATCTGCTTGTTCGCGCCGGCGGCGCTGATGACCTCCGCGTGATTCGTCGCGGACGTCTCATAGACGATCCAGGAGAAGTAGGCTGAATCAAAATCGCGGCGACCGGCCACTTCCTGGCGGGAAATGGTATAGGCAAGCGGTATCTTTATCGGCTCTCCCTCGGCGACAATCGTTCCTTTCTCTTCAATGAGTGCGCGCACCGCCTGGTAGGCTTTCTTCACTTCCTCGACCGGGAGCTCGGGATCCAGGTGGAAACCCAATTCGTAGACGCGGGGCTCGTCGCCAGCGTCTTCAAGCGCCTCATCAGCGCGCAACTCCAAATCCAGGTCTTTCGCCATAATTCCGGCATCCTAGCACGGTATTTTGCCCTCCGCAAGGACGATTTCAGGCCGGGAGCCCAAAGAGGCGGCGCGCATTCGTAAGGAGCGCCGCGCGGACGGTTTCGGGGTCCTCACCTCGAATCTCTGCGATTTTTGCGACGACCTCGATGACGGCGAGCGGGTCATTCCGCTTCCCTCGCCGGCTCGCCGGCGCAAGATAGGGAGCATCGGTCTCCGAGAGGATATTTTCAAGCGGCGTAGCACGTATGACCGCATCGTAGTCGCGCGCGAAGGTGATGACCGCGGTAAACGAGACCGTGAAGCCGAGCTCGCGGAGCGCCTCTTCCTCCGCGACGCCGCCCACGAAGAAGTGAGCATCGCCGCGCAGATCCGGGTACCGAGTCTTCGCCTCCTTCAGGATTTCTATCAAATCGCGGTACGTATCCATCGTTCCTTTTGAGGGGCGCGGGTGGAGGATGAGCGGCTTGTCGAGTTCGCCGGCGAGCTCGATATGTTTCCGTAAAATTTCCTTTTGCTTGTTTTTGACTTCGTCGTTCACTTCCGTTGGCCTGAAATAATCCAGTCCGCACTCCCCTATCGCGACGACTTTCGGGTGCGTGGCAAGCGCGCGATACGCTGCCGCATCGAACACTTCGTCCGCAACGCGGTTCGGGTGAAGGCCGACGGAAGCGAACAGATGCTCGTACTTCTCCGCGAGCGCTACGGCCTTCTGCGAGGATTCTAAATCCACACCGACGACAATGCCGACGACACCCTCATTGCGCATCCGCTCGATAAGTGCCGCATCATCCTCCGCATATTGCTCGAACTGCACGTGGCAGTGCGCGTCTATGTATCTGACGTTCATATCCTCGGGAACAAATTCTCGGGTTTTTTGTTTTCACGTACAGCGGAAATTATTTTCTCGGCCGTGACAGGCATAAACGGCTTTAAGGCGTATCCTATTGCATTGAGCTTTCTAACAAGGTCTTTGATAATTTCCTTTCCTGCTTCGGGGTTCTCTTTCACTATTGCAAAGGGTTTCTCGCGCGTGATGCGTTCGTCCATCATCTGTATACCCTGTACGCCGCCCCAAATAAAATCCATTGCCGAATTGAATTGAAAAACTCCAATCAGATCTGCACACGTCGACGGGAACACTTCGGTCTCAGTAACAGGTTCTGTGAGATGCGTTTCGGCAAGTTGCATCACGCGCGCGACGAGATTGCCGAGTCCGTTTGTGAGATGTGCCGTGTAGTGGTCATGAATCGCTTCCAACGTGAGGTCGGAGTCTTCGGAGGGGCTCACATGGCGCAAAAGGAGGTAGCGCACGGCATCCGTGCCGTACTTCGCGACAAGGTCGAGCGGATTGATCACATTACCCAATGATTTGCTCATCTTCTGCCCGCCGGAGGTGATGAAGCCGTGGTAGAAAACCGAGTCGGTATTTTTTATATCTGCCGACATAAGCATCGCCTGCCACATAAGCGACTGGAATCGCACCTGGTCCTTCCCCGCCACCTGGAGCGTTGCTCCCACTTCCCAGAATTTCTTGAAGTTTCCCTGCGCATCCTCCGGCCAGCCGAGCGTTGAAATGTAGTTGGTGAGCGCGTCAAACCATACGTACATCACCTGTGAATCGTCATCCGGCACCGGAATGCCCCAAGAAAGCCGTGCGGACTCGCGCGAGATGCTGAAATCCTCAAGCCCGCCTTTCACAAAATTAACCGCTTCAATGCGACGCCACTCGGGAACGATGGAGCCTTCTTTCCCCAGGTAGTTCAGGAGCTGTTTTTCGTAATTGGAAAATTTGAAGAAATAATTCTCTTCGGAAACTTCTTTGAGCTCGGCGTTGGGGTGAAGCGGACATCTCCCGTCCACAGCCTCTTTCTCGGTCTTGAACGCTTCGCAGCCGACGCAGTACAAGCCGGTATAGGTCTTTTTATAAATATCGCCCTTCGCCGCGCACCGGCGCCACATCTCCTGCGCGGCCGCCACATGCGCCGGATCGGTCGTGCGGATGAATGTGTCATTGCTCAAATCGAGCGCGTCCTTCAATTTCCTAAACTCGGCGGCGTAGTGATCCACGTATGCCTGCGGCTCCTGCCCCGCTTTTTGCGCAGCTTCCAGGATCTTCTGCCCGTGTTCGTCCGTACCGGTGGAGAAGAAAACCTCGTCCCCCGCCGCGCGCCACGCTCGCGCGAGCACGTCGGCTTGTACGGACTCCAGCGCGAACCCGATGTGCGGGTCCGCATTCACATACGGCAAAGTGGTGGTGATGTACCGATTCATCTTTTACGAGCGGGCACGGCGTTTCCTTTTATCAAAATCCGTGATGAGTTCCAGCACAACCGCCGCCACCGGCACGGACAAAAGGACGCCGAGGAAGCCCGCGAGCGTGTAGCCCGCAATGAGCGCCACGATGACAAGCAGCGGCGGGAGGCCGACGATCTTCTTCACGATGAGCGGATAGATGAGATTGGATTCGAACTGGTTCACCACGATGAAGAGGCCGGCGACGATGAGGCCGAGCGGCACGCCGCCGTTGCTGTAGCCCACGACCGCAGCGGCCGTGCCCGCGATAAGCGAGCCGAAGACCGGGATGATCTCCGCTATCGCCGTGAAGACGGAGAGCAAAAGCGCGTATGGGATGCCGATGATAAGGAGGCCGAGATACACCAGGATGGCGACGATGACCGAGAGCAGTATCTGCCCCTGCATCCAGAGCCCTATCTTCTTCTGCGAGCGCTTCCAGAGGTCCACGGAGTACTCCTCATAGGCGACCGGCATCACCATGCGGAGGAAGTCGTCCACGCCGGTGTCCTGGAGCGCAAAATAGAACGAAAGCACGATAACGAGCACGAGCGAGAAGATGCCGCCGAAGAATGTCACAAAGAGTTGGACCACGCCGCCGGAACCCGCCGTGAAGACCGCTTGGAGCGAGAAGAGCGTCTGCAGGAACGACTGTATCCCCCCTTGCCCGCCGGCGAGGCCGGCCGCGTTCGTGATGCCCGAGAACGGCGACACCGAATTGATCGTGTCGAGATACTTTGGCATTGCGGAGAGGAATCCGGCCGCATCCGCGATGATGGGCGGGAAGAAGAAGTAGAGGAGCGCGAAGACCGAACCGAACGTGAGCACGTAGACAAGCAGGGCCGCCACGAAGCGCGGTATGCGGTGGCGGATGAAGAACGCCACGCCCGGCTCAATGGCCGAGGCAATGACGATGGCGGTCAGCACCAGGAGAGCGAGGTCGCGCAAAAGCCAAAAGACATAGGCGCCCGCCATGATGAGAAGCGCGGCGAAAAAAGTGCCCGGCGTGATGGAAATGTTGATTTCCTTACCCATATATGGGCAATCCTAGCATATTCTGGTTACTGCCAAGCGAGTGAGAGAAAAGAGAAAGTCCCATTTCGCTTTTCCGAGCGAGCGCTGGTAGAAAGCCCGGGTTGGGGCTTATTCGATGGCGGAACGGATGCGGTCCGCCGCTTCGGCGACTGTGAGCCGCTCCTGTTCTCCCGAATCGCGATGACGGAGCGTAACCGTACCCTCGAGTTCCGGATGTTCGCCGAGCGTATCAAAATCTATGGTGACGCAGAACGGCGTGCCGATCTCATCTTGCCGGCGGTAGCGCTTGCCGATGTTGCCGTTATCGTCCCACGCGATGGCCGGATGCACTTTCTGCAATTCCGCGCGCACGTCGCGCGCCTTCTC
>JAKAGD010000025.1 GCA_021817685.1 bacterium | reverse complement strand
CCGCACGCCGCCAGCTCGTGCTCGATAGCCTGAAGCTCAATGTCCCGTACATCGGCGACCTGTATCGGAAGCTGTATCTTTCGCGCATTGCGGACAATTTCGCCACCATGCTCCTCTCGGGCGTTTCGGTCGTCGAAGCGATCGATATCACCGGCTCGGTCGTGGGGAACGCCGCCTTCAAGGTCGTGCTCGACGATGTCGCCAAAGATGTGAAAGGCGGCTCGTCCATATCGGACGCCCTCGGCAAGCACCCGGAGATGCCGGGCATCATGGTCGCCATGACGAAAGTCGGCGAAGAGACCGGCGAACTCGGCAAGATACTCACGACGCTCGCCAAATTCTACAATCGCGAGGTGACGAATGCCGTCGATACGCTGGTCGGCCTCATTGAGCCTATTATGATCGTGCTCCTCGGCCTCGGCGTCGGCACCCTCCTCGCCGCGGTGCTGCTCCCCATCTACAACCTCGCCGGCTCCATCTAAAGGAAGTTTGGCGCCCGTTCCGGCCACTATCCACACCCGTCCCCATGGGGAGGGGCTGTCGGGCGTACAATTGGTTCATTAGCCGCATAGCACACATTATGTACAAAAATCGTTCCCGAGGCTTCACCCTCATCGAATTGCTCGTCGTCATCGCCATCATCGGCATCCTTTCGGCCGTAGTGCTCGCATCCTTGAATACCGCCCGCTCTAAGGGCAATGATGCCGCCATCCAGTCCGATCTTTCGACCATCCAGACCCAGGCGGAGATCGTGTACGGCAATACCAACAACAGCTACGCAGCCATCTGCACCGATCCGACGATCTCGAAGGCGCTCACCGGCGCGCAGAGCGCGAACGGCGGCACGGCGGTCACCTGCAGTCCTTCCATTACTGCATACGCGGTCGCCTCTCCGCTTGCGACCGGCGGCGCGTGGTGCGTCGATTCGACCGGCGTAGCGCGCAAGATGAACGCCGCGAACGCCGCGTACACCGGCGTCACTACCGGTGCCGCCCCGGCGCTTGCGTCCGCAACGGCTACAGTTTGTAACTAATCACGACAATGACTATCAAGCATACTCGCGGGTTCACCCTTATCGAACTCCTCGTCGTCATCGCTATCATCGGCATCCTCTCCTCCGTGGTGCTCGCATCCTTGAATACCGCCCGGAGCAAGGGCTCTGATGCGGCGGTCCAATCCGACATCGGCGGCATCCGGACGCAGGCCGAGCTGTATCACAACAGCAACAACAACTACGGCACCAATCCGCTCTTTGAGAGCAGCTGCTCGGCGGCGGACAACCTCTTTGCCGACCCGACCATCGTCAGGCAAGTGCAGGCGGCTGACACGGCGAACGGCCCCGCCGGCGGCGTAGTTTGCAACGTCGCCGCGAACGGCACCGCCTATGCGGTATCGGCGGCGCTCGTTTCGAACCCAAATCTCTTCTACTGCGTTGACAGTACGGGCACGGGAACCACGACCGCGACGGCGCTCGCCTCCAACACGAGCTGCTGACCCGGCGTTAGCATCGAACACGCGACCCGGCTCCGCCGGGTCGCGTGCGTTATACCCTGTAGTGAAGTTCCGGCTTGTGCACTTCGTGCACGGCTTTGAGCCGAGCCGGAACTCTACTACGGGGTTATACTGGGCTCCATGTCAGCATTCATCGGAACCGCGCTGTTCGCCCTCGGCGCGATCATTGCGAGCTTTGTCGGCGTGGTCGTCGCGCGCCTCCACACCGGGGCGAGTTTTGTAGCCGGCCGCTCGCGCTGCGATGCCTGCAACGCCGCACTTCCGCCTTCCGTGCTGGTGCCGATCCTTTCCTACGCAGCTTCGCGGGGGCGCGCGCGGTGTTGCGGCGCCCGTATGTCGTTCCACGCCCCCGTCACCGAGGCGCTCCTCGGCTCTCTTTTTGTTCTTGCGTATCTCTCACTCGGTATTACTCCGGCGCTTCCGGCCGCGTTCGTCGCGCTCGCGCTCCTCTTGGCGCTTGTCCTCTACGATCTTGCGCACCAGATACTGCCGCCCGCCCTGCTCGTCCCGTTCGTCGCGGTTGCGGCAACAACGGGATTCCTGTCCGCCGCCTCGCTGGTTGAATTTTCCGAGACGCTCTTCACGGCGCTCCTCATCGCGACCGGCCTTGCTCTCATCACATACTTCTCGCGGGGCCGCGCCATGGGATTCTCGGATGCGCCGCTCGCGTTCGGCCTGGCGCTCTTCGCCGGTCCCGCCGCATTTTCCGGTTTCGTCTTCTCGTTCTGGATAGGCGCCGTGATAGGGATAGCGATATTGGCGGGGAGGCCCCGTGGCTCTAGAATGGGAGTTGAGGTCCCGTTCGCTCCTTTCCTCGCCGCGGGATTTCTTCTCGCTTACTTTACCCAATGGAACCCCTTCGCTCTTACCTCGGCACTTTCCGCCCTTCATTAAAGAACGGCGAATTGGTCCGCGGCTTCACCCTGGTGGAACTGTTGGTCGTGCTCGCCATCATCGTCACCATTACGACCATCGCGCTGACCAGCCAGAGCGCGTTCAATAAGACGCTCATCGTCGCCAACACCGCCTACGACATCGGGCTAACGCTGCGCTCCGCCGAGACCTACGGCCTCGGCAGCCGCGCGGTCGGCGCGATCGTGAATGCGGGGTACGGACTGCACTTCCAAAGCGGTTCACCCGGCTCTTTCATCCTGTTTGCCGACACCTATCCTGCGGCATCCTGCGGTTCGCCTGACTGCAAATCGGGGGACAACATCTACAGCAGCGGGAGCGACAGCCGCGTGCAGACGTATGCGCTCGGGAACGGCATCGTAATAAGCGACTTCTGCGCGTACCCCTCGTTCGGGAACCCGTCATGCATGGTCGCGCACGGGGGAGGGCTGCCGTGGCTCGACATCGTGTTCGCGCGCCCGAATCCCGACGCTTCCATCATTGCGAACGGCTTCTCCTATGCGACGGCGTGCGTGACCGTTTCTTCGCCGCAGGGAGGGTCGCGCGGCGTTTCGGTCACGACCTCGGGACAGATCATCGCCAATCTCGCTCAATGTCCATGAACCGTCGACAAGGCTACACCCTCATAGAACTCATCATCGCGGTCGGTCTGTTCGCGCTCATCATGCTGCTCGCTTCCGGCGCCTATCTCCTGATGATCAACTTGAATCGCCAGGCACAGGCCACCGCGACCGGCATCAACAACCTTTCGTTCGCTCTCGAGTCCATGACGCGCGATATCCGTACCGGCGCCGGTTACGATTGCGGCGGGCAGAGCAGCTGCCAGGTGAGCAGCTTCTCGTTCAAGAACGAGAACGGCGCGGCGGTCACGTACAATCTTTCCGGATCCGCCCTGCAGAAGACCCTCGGCGCCACGCCGAGCATACTCACCGATCCGTCGGTGACCGTGTCATCGCTCACGTTCTATGTGAACGGCGCCATCAAGGGCGACGCACAACAGCCGCGCGTGACCATCATCGTTTCGGGAACGGTTTCTTCCGGACCCGGGAAGATCCAGCCGTTCACCGTTGAGACCGGTGCGACGATGCGCGGCACCGACCTATGAGCATGAACAATTTTCAAAAGCGCGGGTTCACGCTTATCGAGACGATGATCGCGGTGACCATCCTCACGCTTGCGGTCGCCGGACCCCTGTATGCGGCAAGCCGTGCCATCGTTGCCGCGACGATCTCCCGCGACCAACTCACCGCTTCGTACCTTGCGCAAGAGGGCATCGAGTATGTGCGCGCTCTGCGCGACAACGAATATCTTGCGGCGCACCAGGCGGGAGGTTCGGATGTTTCGGGAACGGCGTGGACCAATTTCATCGCGGGGATAGAGTCCCTGTGTTTGAGCCCCGCTTCTTGTTCGCTTGATCCGGTCCTGCGCGCCATGGGATACGGCTCCGGTTCTTCGGTCGCGACGTACACCGGCGCGCCGTTGTACCTTACTAACTGCGCGTACGGCGTCGGCGGCCTCTCCTGTACGCCGCCCAACATCTATACCCAGCAGAATCTCGCAGGGAGCGTGCAGACCGGTTTCAAGCGCGCCCTGCAGGTATTCCACATATCGGCAAGCGACGAACGCGTCGTGTCCACCGTATCGTGGGATTTCCACGGAACGACGTACTCGGTGACGGTCGCCGACCACCTCACGCCATGGCAATAAAACACACACAGCGGGGTTTTGCGCTCCTGATCGCCATTATCTTCATGTCGGTGATGCTGACATTCGGCCTCGCGCTCGGTTCGCTCGCCTACAAGCAGCAGGTGCTCGCCTCGAGCGCCGTCGAGTCCCAGCAGGCGTTCTATGCCGCCGACGCCGCGCTCGAATGCGCGCTCTATTACGACCAGCAGCAGGACCTCTTTGCATACCCGGCGAGCGATCCTTCATCGGCACCCGCGATAACGTGCGACGGCGTGTCGGCGATCTCCGCGACCAAAACGTGGTCCGCGTCGCAGTTCACCGTTACCAACCGCGTCCAGCTCGATTCGAACAAACATTGCGCGGATGTGACCGTGTATAAACCGCCCCCGGGGGCGGGAACGACCTACATCTTCTCGCAAGGGTACGATGTGTCCTGCAGTACGGTGAGCAGTCCGAGCGGGGCGCGTTTCGCCGCGCGCGGCCTCAAGGTCCATTACTAGGAAGCGGGAATTCGCTATATACTGGGGGAATGAAGGCTTCGAAAGCGTCGTACGACCGGGCAAAACAGCTCCGCGAGGTCATAACCAAGTACCGCGCGCTCCAGCACGAGAAAGACGTTTCTCCCATATCGCCCGAGGCGCTGGATTCGCTCAAATACGAGCTCTCCGTGCTCGAGGGGAAGTACCCGGAACTCATCACGCCGGATTCGCCGACGCAAGTCGTTGCGGGCGCGCCGGTGCCGTTCTTGAAAAAGGTCAGGCACGCGGTGCCGCAGTGGTCGTTCAACGACGCATTCACGGAGGACGATATCCGCGCGTTCGATGAACGCGTACGCAAGGTGAGCGGCAGGGCGCAGACCTATGACCTTGAGCTCAAGATAGACGGACTGAAGATAGTGTTCACGTACGAGAAGGGAGCGCTCGTAACCGCGGCGACGCGCGGCGACGGCGTCGTAGGGGAGGACGTCACGCACAACATCCGCACTATCGCCTCGGTTCCGGAGCGCCTGCGCCGACCGATCGATCTCGTCGCCGAAGGCGAGGTGTATCTCACGCGTTCGGGCTTTGCGGAACTGAATGCGCTCCGGGAGAAACGGGGCGAGCCGCTCTTTGCAAACCCGCGCAATGCCGCCGCGGGCTCCATCCGACAGCTCGATCCGAAGATCGCGGCCGCTCGGCCGCTCGGCGTGTTCGTGTACGATGTTGCGGCGACTTCCGAAACATTTCCGGAGACCCAGAGCGAGGAACTTGCGTATCTCGCCGAGCTCGGTCTTCCGACAAACGGGGAACATCGCCACGCCGATACGCTTGAAGACGTGTTCGCGTTCTGGCGGACGTGGAAGGGGAGCGCGCGCGAGAAGGTGGACTACCAGATCGACGGCATCGTTCTGAAAGTGGAATCGCACGCGGCGCAGGACGTGCTCGGCTACACCGGCAAGGCTCCGCGGTTCGGCATTGCGTACAAATTCCCGCCGGAACAGGTGGAGACCGTGGTGGAGGACATCACGCTCCAAGTCGGCCGCACAGGGAAGCTCACGCCGGTCGCGCACCTGCGTCCGGTGCTGGTCGCGGGCTCCACCGTCGCCCGCGCGACCCTGCACAATGAGGACTTCATAACGGAGAAGGATATCCGCATCGGCGACACGGTCATCTTGCAGAAGGCGGGGGACGTCATCCCGGAAGTGGTGTCGGTCATCATTGAATTGCGGCCGAAGGGAGCGAAGGCATGGAAGTTCCCGACACATTCGCCGTTGTGCGGCGGCGACGGACGCATCGAGCGCGTACCCGGCGAGTCGGCGCATCGGTGCGTTGTCGCCGGCTCGTTTGAACAGCAAACACGCAAGCTCATTCATTTTGCGGGCAAGAGCGCGCTCGATATCGACGGGATGGGGAAGGAGACGGTGAAGCTTTTAATGGAACACGACCTTATTTCGGACTACGACGATATCTTCGACCTCACGAAAGACGAACTGCTCGCGCTCGAAGGGTTTGAGGAGACAAAGGCGTCCAAGCTCGTCGCGGCCGTGAGGGCGGCGGAGAAGGTGACGCTCGACCGGCTGCTCGTCGGGCTCTCTATACCGCACGTGGGCGAAGAGAATGCGTACCTGCTCGCGACGCGGTTCGGCACGCTCTCCGCGCTCCGGAAGGCGGATGAGGAGACGCTCTCGCGCATTGAAGGCGTCGGTCCTATCATCGGAAAGTCGGTTGCCGAGTGGTTTGCGGGTGCGAATAATCGCGCGCTCCTCGAGCGGCTCTTGAAGCATCTCACGGTGCAAAAAGTCGCCGCGCCGGCGAAAGGGCCGCTATCGGGGCAGTCGGTCGTTATCACCGGCACCCTGCCGACCCTCTCGCGCGAGGAGGCCGAAGCGCTCGTGCGCAAGAGCGGCGGCAAGGCGGCTTCATCCGTTTCGAACAAGACCTCGTTCGTCGTGGCCGGCGAGAATCCGGGGAGCAAGTTCGATAGGGCGAAGGAGCTCGGCATTTCCGTACTGAGCGAAGCCGAGTTCCTCAAAAAGCTGGGGGCGTGATAGAGTTCTTGCACCGCATATCCGGCGGTAAAAGGAGGCCCCATGTTCAATGGAGTGATGTTTGCAGCCAAGCCGCGGAAGAGGAGCCCTATGCCTCCCGCAACTCGGTACTTTCTTATCGTCGTCGTCTTCGGAGTGGTCCTGTGGTTCGTGGCAGGCCACCCCTCATGACAGGTGGACGAGAACCCCGCGCCGCAAGCGCGGGGACTTTGTTTTTGATATAGTGCTCCCATGGCGACGACTGAAGAGGTAAAGAAACTAGCGGCGCTCGCGCGCATTACGGTCGGCAAGGCGGAACTCGAGAAGTTCACCGCTGAATTCGACGCGATACTCGCATATGTCGGGCAACTCGAGAAGCTGGACCTGCCGCAAGGGAAGGGGGGCGAGAAACCGGCGCTCCGAAACGTGATGCGCGCGGACGGAGAGCCGCACACCGCGCTCGCATACACGGAAAAGCTTTCCGAGCAGTTCCCCTCGCGCGAGGGCGATGCGCTCTCGGTGAAGCAGATCATTACGCATGACTAAGAAGCCGAACGAGCTCACTATAGTGGAAGCGGCCGCCGCGCTCCGTGCGCGCTCCCTGACCGTTCGCGAGCTCTGGGACGCGTGCTACGCGGCCGCGCAGGAGAAGAACCCGGAATTGAACGCGTTCTTGGAGATATTTCCCGCCGACGAACGGGCGATAGAAGCGGCACAGATCCGCGTTGATACGGATAAAGAGTCGGCACCGCTTCTGTGCGGCATTCCGCTTGCGATCAAGGACAACATCTTGATAGAAGGGCATATCGCAAGCGCCGCCTCCAAGATGCTGGGGAACTATCGCGCGACCTATGACGCGACGGTCATCAAGAAACTGAAGGAGCAGAACGCGCTCTTTGTCGGCCGCACCAATATGGACGAATTCGCGATGGGCTCTTCGACCGAGCATTCCGCGTACGGCGTGACGAAGAATCCGCACGATACATCGCGCGTGCCGGGCGGTTCCTCGGGCGGCTCCGCTGCCGCGGTCGCTGCACATCTGTGCATCGCCGCCTTAGGCACCGATACCGGCGGCTCCATCCGCCAGCCCGCGGCCCTCACTGGTCTTGCGGGGCTCAAGTCCACCTACGGCGCCGTTTCGCGCTCGGGCGCCATCGCGCTCGGCTCCTCGCTCGACCAGATAGGGCCGCTCGCGAAGACCGTCGAGGACGCGCGCATTCTCTATGAAGCCATCCGCGGGGCTGATCCTCTCGACTCAACAACCATTACCGACGGCTTGTATCCCGCGCGCGAAGTCCCGGAAAATCTCCGCATCGGCGTCCCGCGGCATTTGCTCGGTGAGGGAGTAGATTCCGGCGTACTTGCCGCTCTTGACGCGACCCTAAAACGGCTCACGGAAGCCGGGCACACGCTTGTCGACATCGAATTGCCGACGAGCTCGCACGCACTCGCCTCGTACTACGTCATCATGCCGGCTGAAGCTTCGACGAACCTCGCTCGTCTTGACGGCATCCGCTATGGCCATGCTCCCCGCGGGAAGACTCTACTCGACGATTATGTGCTCTCGCGTACTGAGGGATTCGGCGAAGAGACGCGCCGCCGCATCCTGCTCGGTACTTTTGTGCTTTCTTCGGGCTACATCGACGCGTACTACCGCAAGGCGGACGCCGCGCGGGCCGTGCTCCGCCGCGAATATAACGACGCCTTTCAAAAAGTCGATGTCATCGCTTTCCCGACCACGCTCTCCCCGGCGTTCAAATTCGGCGAGAAAGGAGACCCGCTCTCGCTCTATCTCGAGGATATTTTCACCGTGACGGCGAACCTGACCGGCATGCCGGCCATCTCCGTGCCGATGGGCACGGTGGAGCGCGATGGAAAGAAACTTCCCGTCGGCATCCATTTCACCGCGCCGCACCAGGCGGAAGAGATACTTTTCACCATCGGACGAGCTGTCGAGAATTCGCGCTGATTTTTTCGTCTATACTAGGCGTATATGCCCTCAACGCAGGCGAACGTCGAATATTGGTTCCGCCTCCTCTACGAGTGCATCCATGGCGCCTGCTACGGCTCGGTCGGCGTGACCGGGTTCTCCGCATGGGTCGCACACCTCTGGCTCTGGATAACCGTCATCGGCTATTTCCTCGCCGTCGTCGGGCTCTTTGTCATTGTCTACTGCACCGTGCGCCTTTTCGAGCTGCGCGAGCGCGAGGAGCATTTCTACAACACGCTCATCGTTCCTCCGGATGCGGAAGGGGGCACGCATCCGCGCTGGGAGCACATACAGTCGCTCCTTGAGACCGCGACGCCGAGCAGTTGGCGCGAAGCCGTCATCGAGGCCGACATCCTGCTCGACGACGTCCTGACCAAACAGGGGTACGAGGGCGACGGCGTCGGCGAGAAGTTGAAGGCCGCCGACCCGAGGACGTTCAAGACGCTCCAGGACGCATGGGAGGCGCACAAGGTGCGCAATCAGATCGCGCACCAGGGCTCCGCCTTTGAGTTGTCCGAGACGCTCGCGCGCCGCACGCTCGCGCATTTTGAAGCGGTGTTCCGCGAATTCA
>JAKAGD010000024.1 GCA_021817685.1 bacterium | reverse complement strand
ATAGTGCTTCTACCGCTGGGGTGGCGAAATTGGTAGACGCACGAGCCTTAGGAGCTCGCGCCGCAAGGCATGGAGGTTCGAGTCCTCTCCCCAGCACCCCGAAAGCGCGGCCTGCCGCCGAGGCTTGACAGCTATTGACTTTTCTGTTGTTTTGTGTATACTAATAGGCAGACGTCTTCCCCATCCCGGGGCAGACACGTTTTCTGACAGGAGACATATACAATGTCGAACGCTTTGTGGATAGCCATGACCTTTGTGGTCTGGTTTGTTCTCGGTCTCGGAATCGCGCGGGAAAACGAGAAGATCGTGAAGATCTTCCTCGGCAGACCGTATGCAATCTCCGATTCCGGGTTGTTCTGGATACCGTTCGGACTCGCATGGGTGCGGCGCTACACGACGAAAGTCGTAGAGCTCCACATCGCCCGCCGCGACGCCGAATGGAAAGTTGTGCTCGATGAAGAGAAGCGCCCGCGGTCAGCCGGCGGCTTCATCACAGCGCCGGGTAAAGTCAGCATCGGTGGAGAGGACAGAATCGTCGGGCCGGTGAATATCGGAGTGACGCTCTCGTTTTACTTCAACTGGCCGACCAATAAAGACCTCCTCTTCGCCTGCGTGAAGCTTCTTCCGGATCCCAGCGACGAACGCGCCCTTACGGACTTGTTCCAGCAGATTGTAATGGATGAAGCGCGCAGCGTCGGATGCAAGATGACGTACATCGCCATCATGAGCAACCGTACCGAGTTCGCGCGATTGATTACGGAGTCAACGAAGCAGAGCGGCGCCAGCCGTCTGCTTATTGACACCGGTATCGATGTGTCTGCGCGGGTCGTCATTGATCACATCGATATGCCGAAAGATGCTCTCGAGGCAATAGATGACGAAGAAGCACAGCGACTCAAAGCGCAAGGCGTCAAGCGTGAGGCAGAAGGCATGAAAGAAAGGCTGCGACTCGAAGGCGAAGGCCAGGCCGCCGCAATCAGAGCGATCAAAGCGGAAGGTCAGGAAGCAATCAAACTTGAGTCGCTGCGCACGCTGCGTGAAATGGCCAAGGGCACGTCCAACACCATCTTCTTTCCGCTCGAGGCAATCAAACAGCTCTTCGGAAACTTCACACGGAGGTAGGCATCATGATCATAGGAATGATATGCGGCGTAATTGCGCTCGTATTGATCGGAACGCGCGCTTACTTCGTGCTCAGTCTGGCGACGCGCGTGAAAGCGCGCAGTTGGTGCCTGGAGAATGCAGTTCGCATCCTCGCGGTAGTCGCGGCAATCATCGTTGTCGTTTTTGTCTGGAGACACCTCAGTGGGTTCATTCTCGATCCCACAGCATCGATCGATGACGTCGCGTCCTTTGCCGGGCAGTATTGGCTCGTGATAGCGATCATCGGCGGATTGGCGTATGCAGCCGCATTCGCCTTCGTCGATGAAAAGACTCACAAGCAAGTCCGGGCAGCCCTGCTGAAGTCCGTTCTCTGGACGACAATCGGCCTCATCATCGGCACGCAAGGATGGGTGTTCGTGAGGGATATCTTCCTCCCGACGCCCGTCTGCTCGAACGGCAGTTCGCTGCACGTCACGCAGTGCCGCGTCAGTACCGCAGCGTCCACCTGGACGCGTGCAGCTGAAGGCACTGCCGACGACGGGATGAACCTGTGCTTTAACCCGGACAACCTGGTGGAGGTGGAGTCGCGTATCTTTAACGGGACGCGCTTCTACCGATTCCGGAGCAAGAGCGGGGAAACCGTCGTGTCATACGTCTTCAAGATGGTTCCCCCGGGCGGGAGCTGCTCCCTGTTCTGAAACAGAAGTTCCTTGAAAGGCCACCCGCGCGGGTGGCCTTTTTCTTTTATGGCGGCAAGGTCTGGTTCGGACCGGGCGCTGCCTGCTGCGCCGGAGAATTCGAGATCGAACCGGGCGTAAGCTGCCTATTCAGGCCGAACGTATTCAGCGCGACGTTGATGATGCCGTAGGCGCCGAAAATGACCACGAGACCGACGAGGCCCCACTGAATCGCGCGCCGGCCTTCGCTGCGCTTCGTTTCGTCGCCGGCATTCCTGATGAATTCGAAGATGCCCCAGAGAAAGAGCACGAATGCGACAGCCGTGAGGAGAAGAATGAGCGGGTTTACGATCTCTATGACGACGCGTGCGAGGAAATCATTCAGTGCTTGCATAACCCTTAGTGTAGCGTATGTAAGCAGAGCCGGCGAATGCTATGCACAAAGCGGCCCCGGCGTATGCCGGGGCCGCTTCCGCACTGCCCTTGTCTGCTTATTGGCCGATCTGGACGCCCGCCTTCGGCGTGCCGCCCGTGATACCGGTATTGTTCCCGAAGCTGATGGTGCCAGTGAGGATGTTCACAAGGCCCCAGACGGAAACCATCACAAAGAAACCGATGAGGCCCCAGAGCATCAGATTCTTTCCGTGCTCCTTGGTCTCTTCCTTGGTCGCTCCGATGATGAACGTCTGGAACGCGCCCCAAAGGAAGACGATGAAGGCGACCGCAAAGAGCACCGGGACGATAACATTGTTTATTGTGTTGATGACGAACGACCCGGCGTCCGAGAGATTGTTGATGGCTGCAAAAGATACGAGCGGCAGCGCAAGCGCGAGAGAACTAAGGGCAAGTGCTTTTTTCATACTGGATATATGCGGATAATAGATTCATTGTAGCTCGCAGACGGAGCCGGTCAACGGCTTCTCGGAGCTCGTGTGGATAGCTAGAGCTGCGGGTAGGCCGGCGCATTCACACCGGCGTTATCGAAGCCGAGCGTCGAGCGGAAGAGCCCGACGAGACCCCAGACGGAGAAGATGGCGACGAAGCCGATGACTGCCCAGAAGACGAATTTCCGGCCCTCGGCCTTTTCCGATTCGCTATCGGCGCCCAAGATGAAGTACTTGTAGACGCCCCAGACGAACATAAGGAACGCAATGCCGACCACGACCGGCACGATGATGCCGTTGATGATACTGAGCGCATCCGTCTTGTACTGCGTAAGGTAAGTCAGATCCATAGGAAGAAACTACATCGGCTGGGTTTGATTCGGACCCGGTGCAGCCTGCTGCGCCGGTGTCTGCTGCACGTACGTCGGCGTTACGGCGCTCTGGCCGTTTACCGGTGCGTAGGAAGTGGGGGTCGGCGGCGCCGAATACCCGCCGAGGCCGAACGTATTGGCGACGACGTTCACGAGACCCCAGAGCGAGATCATAATGACGAAGCCGATAATGCCCCACCACACGTACTTGTGGCCCTTCTCGCGCTCGCCTTCGTCATCGCGATTCCAGATGTACGCTTTGAACACGCCCCAGAGGAAGACGATGAAAGCGAACGCGAAGATAACCGGCACGAGCACGTTGTTGATGATGCCGAGGATGGTGAGCGCAACCTGGCAGATATTGCTCGCGCCGCAGGAAAACATCCCGAGCGAATTCCCTGATCCGAATGCTATCTGTGTATTGCCGCTTGAGTCGGTGTAGATGGAATACGCGGCCGACGCGACGGCCGGGACGGCGAGCAGCACGAGAGCGAATGCGGGAGCGATGCGGGCAAGAATTTTCATATGCCTATAGTATGACACGCGCGCCTCGGGGCTAGAGACCGAGCGTGGATAACAACATACGGATAAGACCCCAGGCGGAGAGCATCACCGCCATACCGAGGACACCCCAGAGGATGAAATCGCGACCGCTCAATCGCGACTTCTCGTCATCGCCGTGCAGGAAAAAATGCGAGAGGACGCCCCAGAGAAAGGCGGCAAACGCGAGCGCAAAAATGAGCGGGATGACGACCGTATTGATGGCGCCGAGAACGCCCGTCGTGTCAGTGCCGATGAAATCCTTGAAGGTCATTATTGCCCCGTGAGCGCGGTCGCGGTCGCTTGAAGACCGATCGAGATGGCTTTCGCACCAAGGAGAATGAGCGCGCCGATGACCGTCCACATAAGCGCCCGCCGCGCTTCGCTGATGGCGCCCGGCTCCCCTTGCGCTGCCACGAACTTGTAGCCAACGACGACGAGCATAAAGATGATGACGATGGTGCCTATCTCAATGACGATGCTCAAGATCGCGTCGAGAAAGCCCATCAGAGTCCCGTTCGTGCCGAGTGGGTTGACGAGCGTGACCGTGTTCGTATTTGTATTCGTGTTTTGCAGCGCGGGATTGGTTACCGAAGGGGCTGCCGTTCCGGTACCGCCAGCGGTTTGCGAAGTGGGCGCCGCCCCAGTGGCACCCGCAGCAGGCTTTGGCGCGCATGTCCCGTTGCCGGTTGCGTCCGGCTGGCAGTAACCAGACTGACACGAAGGCGAGTCTGTACAGAACGCACCGCTCGGGAGCAAAACGCTGCATACGCCGTTTACAAGAACACCGGAAAGCTGTTGGCCATTCACTGTCTGCACACAACTCGAATCGGCAGAGACGGCAGCCGGCACGAGCAGTACCGCGAACGAAGCGAGCGTGGAAGCGAGAGCGAACTTTGACATAGGTTATTGAGGCATTAGCGCGCTGATCGAGCGTTCGGCGATCGAGAGCGCGGTTTCGAGCGTGGTGCGGCCGCTTATCACATTGCTAATCATACCCGAAAACACCTGGTCGGTGTCGGCGGGCGCTGGGGACAGCCAGCCGTGAGAATACAGCGCCTCCGCGTACGCGACAGACGCCACCGGATCAGTGGGTGCAGCGGCCGAGAGCGCCGAAAGCGAAGCGGGCGCAAGCCCGGTCGCCGCAGCTGCTGCCGCTTGCTCGCCGGAGTTCGTGAAGAGCGCGGCTGCCTGGTAGGCACCGTTCGGATTCTTTGCCCCGCGCGGGATCATAAGCGCATATACGAGTCCGTACACGCTCCTTGCAGGCGCCGTCGCCGGCTGCGGCGCGGGTGAGACGATGAAATCGAGATTCGGATTCGCTTGGGCGAAATAGCGCGCTTCGGACGCATAGCCGAGATAGAGCGCAAGGTCGCCCGATTGGAAGGATTGCGCGGAGTCAGGCAGGGATGGATTCCAGGTGTACGAGACTTTGGACGGATCCGCGAACTGCGTGTAGAAACGCACGACCGCCTGCCCCGGCGGCACGCCGCTCGTCGTCGAACCGCCGAGATCGCCGCGCAAGACGCCGCCGGCGGTATACGAAGACACCGGCACGCCAGTCTGGAGGAACAGCGTCGAGAGGATGCCGCGCGCGTTATGCACGTTCGCGTAGGTGCCGAGCGCGATGAGCGCGCGCGAGATCTGCCGCGAAGCGGTCAGCACGGCCACATTCGGGACGAGACCGGTGAGCGCTTCCCAAGTCGCCGGCGGCTTCGCGACACCGCTTGAGGAAAGGATGGTGCGATTGGCGAACAGGACGAGTGGGTCGACGAGGAACGGAATGCCCCAGTAGCCGCCTGAACCGCCCGCGACGCTGTAGAGACCTCCCTCTTCCACGAACGAGCTCTGGAATGTGCGCGCCGAAAGCGTGGAGAACGGAATAGCAGCGATGAATTTCTGGAGCGACAGGAGTTCCTCCTGCGACGCGAGCACGAGGTCCGGCGAGTTCCCGGTCGCGATCGCGGAGGCAAGGTCGGACGGGAGCGTTGCCGGATCCTTCTGTACGTAGGTGACGCCCTTGAGGGTCGTGTCGATCTGAGTCGCGGCGGTCAGCATCGTGTTCATCCCGTCTTGCGGAAGCGTGCCCCAGATGACGACCGAACCGATCGCGTTTGAGCCGCTCGTCGAGTTGCCGGTGTAGGTGGCGAAGACGAAGAGCCCGATCAAGGCGCCGAGGCCGAAGACGCCCATCAGTATGCCCTGGAAGAGAGAGATTTTCATAATAGATGTGTGCTACTTCGGCGACTCGAAGAGGATGCCGTAATGGTGCGGACCGCCGCGAAACGACCGCACTTTATAAAACCCGCCGCCGATGAAGAGCTCTTCAGCCGCGTGCTCGGATATGACGCGTTCCGGCGACGGACCCATGCCGCCGTAGCTCCCGGCCCAATCGACGACCAGCACCTTCCCGCCCGGCTTTACCGTACGCTTCACCTCCGCAATGAGCCCCTGCGGCGAATCGAGCTGGAAGAGCACGTTCGCGACGATGGCCGCATCGAGCGAGGCATCGCGCAGCCGCGAACCGCCCGGGTGTTCGATGTCGCCCCACACCGTCTCGATGTTGCGATGGCGCATATCGTCCGAATTGAGTTTCAGATGCTTCAGGACGTCTTCCTGCACGTCGATGGCGTAGACCTTGCCGGAGAGGCCGACGGCCGCAGCCGCCGCGCGGCTGTAGTGGCCGCTCCCGGCGCCGAAATCGCCCACCTTCATACCGTCACGAAGCGCGAGATGCTGCACGTTCTCGCGCGGGTCGCTGAAATTCGCGCTCATACCCGGTGAGGACTACTTGGCATTGCTCCTCCGTGTCGTACGGAAAACGGAATAATGCCGCTAGTATGGTAATTGAAAGTCATATGCGAAGTGGACGTACGGAGCCAAGACACGATGCCAAGTTGTCCTACCGGGCATACCATAAAAATAGCACGCGCCGCGGCTTTGCCGCGGCGCATCTGTGCAGAAAAGGATCGGAGGAGAAAGAAAAGCCGCGAGGAGCGGCCTGGGGAGCCGTTGTTGGTGTCCCCCGTAATAACAGGATGCATCATCCCCTGACGTTGCACAGGGAGCCCGACAGCCCACCAACTTCCTCGCGACTTGCGGCCGCGGACAATAGCCAACCGCAACATGAGTATACCACCGCCCCTAAATGCCAATATTGTTATCTTTGACGACCGTCAAAGATAACAAGGTCGGCAAGACGTTAGGCGGCGGGGAGACCAAACTGCTGACGGAGGGCCTTGTCGTTTTCTATCGTATCGGCAATTGCATACAAGACATCCTTCCCTATCTTGAGCTCGGCTTTAAGGAGCGCGATGAAATCTTCGCAGTCGTAGGGGTACACCCACACACTGTCCTGTAACCGGACAAACCCTATCTCCTGCATAACTGCACGCAAGCGCGATCGTATCGCCCGCCGCCGTTCGGGCACGTCAAAAACGACCATGCGCCACCGTCCATCCCATTTCCGTTTCTGGTTCTTCAGGGTGGTTTTCGCTTGTTCAAACGCGAGTGCCTTGCGCCCAGCTGGGGTGATACGCAAATATTTCTTTCCATCCTTTTCAACCCACGTCGCATACCCTTTCGCCACCAATCGCCCGGCCGCCGACCTGGCTTGATGCCGCAGGTTATATTTCTCATTCGGTACGTATTCAAGAAGCTGGAGAGCATTCCCGGCAACGGCCGCGAAAGCGACAAAACCCGTAACTGCGACCATAGCTAGCACCGCATTCTGGATATCTCGCTTTTTCCTCCTTTTCCGATATGTCTCCTCAAGCTTCCCCATCTTCAGATTCTATCCAACAATATTGTTATCTTTGACGACCGGCTGTTGATAACAATATCGAGTTGTACGGATTCAGAGTTGTATAATCGACTATCGCCTGGCGGAGTTTGTCCGCATCTGCCACTGACACCGTGCTATCGTTGATCCCATATGGAATCGCGCCCCGGCAAAGAAAGCGCGCCCGGGTTGTCCTACGAGCGCGCGACGGCAAGCCCGGAAGATGTCGCAACGTTCATCGAGCTTGAGAAAAGCGTAGACGGCGCGCGGACGTATTCGGCGATGACAACCGAAGAAGAAGCTCGGGCGGAAATTGCAAGGTGCACCGTGTACTTTGTGAAGCGTGGTGAGCAAGTTGTGGGTAGCGTTGCGTATGAAATGAAATCGCCGGACCATGCCTACATCAGCGGCCTCGTCACAAAGCCCGAATTCCAAGGGCAAGACATCGGACGCGAAGTAATGACGAAAGTCCTTTCCGAACTTGCGAACGTCCCGCTCATAGACCTGGTTACACATCCAGAGAATGCACGGTCGACGGCGCTCTATGAATCGCTCGGGTTCAAAAAGGGAGAGGTGAAAGAAAACTATTTTGACGACGGCGAACCGCGAGTCGTGATGACGCTTAGGCGCTAATTCTTATCGCCTGCCGGACCTTGTCCGCATCCACTACCGGCACCGTGACGACAATCTTTTTCATCCACCCTAATTCGACTACGCAAAGGCAGCCTTCCCTGCTACGTAATCTGATACGGAGAATATGCTTTTCATACCGTTAATACCCCTGGCAGTTTGATGTATTAAGAAAAATATAGGCAAAGTAATTAATCGAGTTCTATATGGGTGAATCACAAAGGAAAGCGCCAAAGATATCTCTGGATTTTCTTTCATGCGAACTTTAGCGTCCTCAATAGCGTACCCGTAAAGTTTATTGTTATTGTCAATTCGCAACAGTACTCCGGAATCATCTACCGGATAATAGAAGGTGTTCTTAGGAAACTTCGTTCCCATCAAGACCATGTCTGCGTCTTTGTTATACGAAATAGACCACCGCTCGGCCTCAACTCTTTCTTTGAGGTCTTGGTTCGCGGCTACAATGGCCTTTAGTTGTTTTTGGTCTTGCTCCATATCATGATTTCCCCCGCCCCAAAGCCCCGTACGAAATAGGCTGTCACCACTTTTAGCCTACCATATATCGTTCGTCTAATCACTACTTTCATATGACAGTTGGGATAACTCCGGTCTCCAACAAACCAGGCATAGTAGCACTTGCTTTTTGAGCCTTTGTTGACTTGATCTGGCCGCTCTATTGCACGTCTAACCACATCTAGGTGTGTTTTCACCTCATTATGTTGATGGTGTCCGTCCGTACCATTTAGAACTGCGTTGTAGTTATTCTTAAACCACACAACTTTCTCCATTTTGATTCCCTCTATAAAAGTATAAAGGATTTCCCAGGAGGACATAATTGTGAAATTTACAACGCAACCATGGAGGCGATGGAGTCACCCTCGCGCATTTTCATTATTCGGACGCCCTGCGTGGCGCGGGAGAGCTGGGAGATTTCGGCCACGGTCGTGCGGATGACCTGACCCTTCTTCGAAACGACGACGACTTCTTCGTCAACGCCTTCGCCGGAGACGACGCGCGCGCCGATGATCTCGCCCGTCTTCGCGGTGACTTCCGCAGTCTTGATGCCGGAGCCGCCGCGGCCCTGCACTTTGTATTCGGAGAGTTTGGTGCGCTTGCCGTAGCCCTTGCTCATAATGACGAGCAGCGACGCGTCTTTCGCGCTCGCGGCGATGACTTCCGCAGACACCACACGGTCGCCCTTCTTCACGCTCATACCGCGCACGCCGCCTGCGGTGCGGCCCATCTCGCGCGCGTCTTCCGTATCAAATCGGATGCTCTGGCCCTTCGCGGTCACGATGGAGACCGTGTCGCCCTCGCCGGAAAGGTTCGCACTGACGAGCGTATCGCCCTTCTTTAAATTGATGGCGATGATGCCGGAGCGGCGCACGTCTGCAAACGACTTCGCGGCGACGCGCTTCACCACGCCCTCCTGCGTGACGAACACGACCGACGACGCTTCGAGTGCCGCGCCCTTCGGCACCGCGAGCACGCTCGTGACCGACTCGTCGCCCGCGAGCTGGAGGAAGTTCATAATGCTCTTTCCTTTCGTTGCGCGCTT
>JAKAGD010000023.1 GCA_021817685.1 bacterium | reverse complement strand
GATGGCTTTCTCCCCCTAGACCGGTCCGAGCGCCTTCCAGCCTTTATATATGAACGTCTTGCCCGGATGGTACGGGTCGGGCAAGGAAAGCGAGCCCGGATCATTGATGACGGTGTCCGGGGTGATGAGCTTGTCGGTGAGCGCACCCGCCGCAACGAACGGCTTCACGATGGAACCGGGCGTGTATATGCCCTGCACGGCGTGGTCGAGGAACGGATGTCCGGGACTCGTATTATATCCGGCGATGATCTCGGACGGTCCGCCGTTGCTCATGACGTTGGAGTCGTAGCTCGGATAGGACACGATGGCGCGCACCGCGCCGCTCTCCGTGTCGAGTATGACGCCGGCGCCGGCGATGAATCCGTGCGTGCGCGCGGTATCCGCGATCGCGCGCGCAAAGAATTTTTCGAGCTCCGCGTCTATCGACAGCTGCAGCGTCCCGCCCTCTTTTGCCGGAACGACCGTACCCTCGGAACGCACGCGGCCGAGCGCGTCCGTTTCGGTCAGGATCTGGCCGTTCGTACCGGAAAGGAGCGCATCGTACTGCGCTTCAAGGCCAGTGACGCCGGTCTCGCTCGTATCGTAATACACCCCGTTCGCATCCTTCTTCGGATACGACACGTAGCCGATGATGTGGCTCAGTTCGGGATACGGGTAGCGTCGTCCGGCGCTCCCGTCGCTCCGCTCGACATTCTCGGCAAGGATCGTGCCGTGCACATCCTCAATGACGCCGCGCGGAGCGAAGAGCACCGTCGCATCAAGGCTGTTATGGGCGCTCTCCGCGGCAAAGACTGCTCCGTTCGTTATCTGGATATTCCACGAGCGAACCGCCAGTATGCCGAAAAGAAGAAGGAGCGCGGCGGAAAGCCAAAAATAGGTCCCGTGCGAGAGCGGCTTCTCCAGTCTGCCTTCGAAACGCGCGCGGTCGAACGCCGTATTCGATGCGTCGAGAAATATCTCGTCCGGAGCGATCTCCGGATCGAACACTCGTTTGCGTTGCCACTTCATCGTCTATCGATGATACCCGGCTCAAGCCGGCTGCGCACGAAAAACGCGAGAGCGGTTGCGGCAGCGCCGAAAAACGCAAAGAGCGGCAGAGTGTGCGCCGCCGGCGCGTAGTAGAGCGTATCGACGAACAGACCGGCGGCAAGCGGTACGAGCGGTTCAAAAAGCGCCGCGGCAAGCGCGAGCGCGGCCGTGAGCGGCCACGGGAACAGCACCGCCGAAATGAACGTTCCGATCGTGAGCAGTCCGCGCATCATGGAAGCGTTGAGGTCGCCCACGTGAGGGCGCCGGCGAACGTCGCGCCGGTGTCGCGCAACTCGACCCACGTGAGCGAGAAAGGATTCAGCGCGGGCTGTATCTGGAGCGTGACCGACGGCGACGACGGATCACTGTCGACGCGCATAACGGAACCGACGGGGAGCGCTCCCGGACCGGGGACGGAAACCATGTCCCCCGCCGCAATGCCCGCCGAGCGGGAGAGCGACGCGCGCAGCGTCCCGCCGCCGGCGCCCCGGACCGTGAGCGGCGTGTTCGCGCGCCCGACCCATCCCTCCACGGACATGCCCGAAGAAGAGAAGAGGGTCACGCGGGAAAAGTCGGCGAGCACGGAGGAAACGACGCCGAGCGGCACGCCGCCCGGACCGAACGCTTCCTGCCCGAGCGTAATGCCCGCGTCCGCGCCGGCGGCAACGACGAGCGTATCGTACGGGCTCGCGGGCGGGCGGCTGATGACGCCCGCGACCGTTCCCCGAGTCGACCGCTTCGACGAAACCGCGCCCAGGAGAGCACCCTGGTCGGCTTCTTTTTGGAGAAGCATCCGGTTCTCGGTCGTAAGCGCGGTATTTTCGTTCGAAAGTTTTTCGTTCTCAAGCGCGAGTGCGGCTGCGGATTCAAAACCGGAAAAGAATCGGTGATTCGCTTCCGCGAGCGCGTCCGCACCGCGGAACAGCGGCGCAGCGGCGTACCAAAAAAGGTTCGGGGCGAGCAGGCGCACACAGAGCGCCAGGACGGCGAACGCGAGCGCGAACGCACCCCACGACAGGTCCGCGGAAGAAAGGAGCGCGTTACGCCTCGCTAAGTATGTCTTCTTCATCGATGAAAAAATCTTCGTAGGGCGCCGGGTCTTCGGTCACAATGCCCGCACCCCGCACGACCGCGGTCAAAGGGTCGGGGGCGACCCGAACCGGCACGCCGAGCATTTTTGCGAGTATCTGCGGGAGCCCGCGCAGGAGCGCGCCGCCGCCGAACACCGTGACGCCATGCTGAAGCACGTCGGAAAGGAGTTCCGGCGGCGTCGCCTCAATGACCTCTTTCATCGTCTCCATGAGCGCGTCCAGGGACGGCGCGATGGCTTCGCGGACGTGCGCGTCGGTCAACATTATTTCGCGCGGGAGTCCGGTCGCAAAGTCGCGGCCGCGCACGCTCCGCGAGAGCGTCTCGTGGAGCGGCATCACGGCGCCGATGGCTATCTTCACGTCCTCGGCGGTGCGCTCGCCGATGCCGAGCTTGAACTCGCTCCGCACAAAATCAATGATGTTCTCGTTGAACCGGTCGCCCGCAACATGCGAGCTCTTCGCCGCGACCACGCCCTTGAGCGCAATGACGGCGATGTCGGTCGTCCCGCCGCCGATGTCGAGCACCATCGTCCCGACCGCTTCATTGACCGGGAGCTTCGCGCCGATGGCGCCCGCGACCGGTTCTTCGAGGATGATGGCTTCGCGCGCGCCGGCGGTCTTCGCCGCGTCCCGGACCGCGCGGCTCTGCACGTTCGTCACGCCGGTGGGCACGCCGATAACGACCCGCGGACCGAACAGCCGTGTGCGCCCGCTCTGCGCTTTATTGATGAGGTAGGTAAGCAATTCCTCCGTGACTTCAAAGTCGGAGATAACCCCGTGCGAGAGCGGGCGCACGACGCGGATGTGCGCGGGCGTTTTCCCGAGCATCGTCTTGGCTTCCTTCCCCACTGCCACGACTTGATGCGTCTTGTCGTTCACCGCCACGACTGACGGCTCGTTGATCACGACGCCTTTCCCGCGCACGTACACGAGCGTATTTGCCGTGCCGAGGTCTATCGCGATGTCGCTAGAGAAAAGCGCGTTCTTTGAAAATCGGGCCATATCACTTTGCGAGCAGCTCCGCGCGCGACTTCTTCACGACTTCGCCCGTGGCGCGGTTCACCACCTCAAATTGGCCGGTCGCCGCCGCATCCTTGCCGACGACGACGCGCGTCGGAATGCCGAGCAAATCGCTGTCCGCAAATTTTTCGCCTGCGCGAAGATCGCGATCGTCGTAGAGCACGTCCACGCCTGCGTTCACTAAATCGTCATAGAGCGCGTCGGCGGCCTGCGCTATCTCATCAGTATCCTTCCCCAAGGAAACGAGGTGCACCGCAAACGGCGCAATGCTCTCCGGCCAGACCAGGCCCTTGTCGTCGGACATGAGCTCGACGACGGTGCCCATCAAACGCGCGGGACCGATGCCGTAGCTCCCCATAAATACCGGAGTCGCCTTCCCTTCCGCGTCCTTGTATGACAAACCGAGCGCATTGGAGAATCGCGTGCCGAGCGTGAAGATATTCCCGACTTCAATGGCTCGCGCCTCCTTCAAGCTCGCCTTATCAATGCCGGTAGCGGCATAGACGTCCGAATCGTCATAGACCTCCTTGTTGACCGCGAGGCGCTTCGCCTCATCTATATAAATGGTGTCCTCGCCGGCATCGCACACCGTCTGGTATTCGTGCGAATACTTGCTGAACGAGCCGCCGGACGCGAACGTGCGGTACGTCTTGCCTCCGATGCCCGCGCGCTCGAAGATGCGCTCGTACGCGGCGGCGGCCTTTTCATAAAATGCATTGTGGCTCGTCTCATCATTTGAGAACGAGTAGAGGTCTTTCATGATGAACTCGCGCGAACGCATGATGCCGGACTTCGCGCGCGTCTCGTTGCGGAACTTGTTCTGGAACTGGTATACGTAGCGCGGCAGGTCCTTGTAGGAAGCAATGTGTTCGGTCATAAGCGCCGTCAGCGCTTCCTCGTGCGTATTGCCGAGCCCGAGCTCGCTGCCGTTCTTCAGCTGCGTCTTGAACCATACGTCGACGGCCTCGTCGTCCCAGCGCCCGCTCTTCTTCCAGACTTCCGGATCCTGCAACGTGGAGAGAAACACTTCCTCCCCGCCGATGGCGTTCATCTCTTCGCGGATGATGCCGATGACCTTATTGAGCGTCAGGAGGCCGAGCGGAAGGAAGTCGTAGACGCCCGCCATCTCCTTGTGGATGTAGCCCGCGCGGACCAGCAATTGCGCGTTTTTCGCGACCTCGTCGGAAGGCGCCTCGCGGCGGGTTTTGGTGAAGAGCGTGGACTGCCTCATATGCGCCACAGTATACGCCACCTCGCCAACTCGGCAAAAGGCTAGCCGATTATCCTGAAGATGTCGTGCGCAGTAACCACGACCATAAGAAGCACGAGGAACACGAACCCAACGGCGTTCAAGGCGTGCGCAAAGCTCGGCTTGATAGGGCGGCGGATGATGCTTTCGATGATGACAAAGAGGAGCCGCCCGCCGTCGAGCGCGGGAATGGGAATGAGATTGATGAGCGCAAGATTTATGGAAATGATGGCCATGAGGGAGAGGAGATCGCCGAGCCCTTGGGCCGATGCGGTACCGACCGCGCCTGCGATGCCGATGGGGCCGGCAACTTGCGAGAAGTTCGCCGTAAGCGTGAAGATGCTGTAGAAGAAATGCCAGAGCCCCGTCGCGGTCAGTTTAGTCGCGCCCCACGTAAGCGACGCGCCTTGGACGATCGCGGCGCCAAGAGGTAGCGAGACCACGCCGACGGTCGCAACCTCCACACCGAGCGCGTAGCGGGACGGATCGTTCGGGACGATGCCCTCCGCGGGCGTAGCGGAAACGGCCTGCGCTTTTCCGTCGCGCTTCACCTCGAGCGCGATGGTATCCCCATTGCTCCCCGCGACGAACGCCGAGAAGCTCTTCGGATCGGCGGCGCTCCACCGCCCCTGCGCATCCTCCGCCTTGAGTATGGAATCGCCCGGCAGAAGCCCGGCGCGCGCGGCGGGCGAGCCCGGTAGGATGTTCGCCACCACGAGCTCCATGTCGCGCGCAACCGCGAGTTCGTTGCCCGAAAGCGCGCGCGGCGTGCCCATGACGAGCGCGCCGGTGATGAGCACGTACGCAAAGACGAGATTCATCGCGATGCCGGCCACAAGCACCAGCGCCTGCAGGATGCGCGGACGCTTTGAGAACGCGCGCGGATCCGTGCCCCCGCCGTCCTCGCCGTAAATCTTCACGAACCCTCCGAACGGCAGCCAGTTGAGCGTATATTCCGTCTCGCCGATCTTTGCGACTGTCGCGGCGCGCGGCGGGTACCCCAGCCCGAACTCGTCCACGCGCATGCCCGACCATTTCGCCGCGACGAAGTGTCCGAACTCGTGCACCACGATGAGTGCGACGATGACGAGGATAAAGATAAGTACGCTCACAATATTATTTATTGAGCTATCTCTTCTTCCTTTCGCTCCAGGACTTTGACGAGCGATTCGTTCCCGGCGTCGATGAGTTTCTGTATCTCCCCCTTCAAGCGCTTTACTTCGTCTTCTCCCATGCCGCCCGCTTTCTCCGCCGCCTCGAGCGCCTTCAAAGCATCGGTGCGATGCGAGCGAAGCGTCACCTTCGCCTGCTCGGTCTTGTCGCCCGCTATCTTGGAGAGCTGTTCGCGGCGCTCGCTCGTGAGCTCGGGGAACGACACGCGGAGCCCCTGGTCGTCGGTGGAAACGCCCACGCCAAGGTCGGCGTCCGTGATGCCCTTCTCAATGGCCTTCAAGAGCCCTTTGTCCCACGGGATGACGCGGAGCGTGCGCGCGTCTTCGGTGGACACGTTCGCAAGCTCGCGGAGCGGCGTGCGCGTGCCGTACGCTTCGGGCTTCACGGCGTCAAGCAGGGTCGGCGTCGCGCGGCCGGTGCGCACGCCGGAAAGCTCGCGGGACAGCCACTCCTCGGTTTCTTTGATATTCGCTTTCAGTTTGGAAAAATCGTATGCCATATAGGGAAAGTATAAGGTATAGAGTATGAAGTATAAAGGGAATGCTTTAGCCCAAATCCTTAGGGATCACTAACGACAAGTGTTCCAGTATCATCCGCACCGGCGCGCTCCGATCGTGGAGGTGCCCCCGCAACTCCGCAATATCCGAAAGTAGCGCCGCAAGTGGGGGTTTCGTAAATCCCCCCTTTTGGTAGATCGACGCCTCGATGCCATTCATAATAGCGAGCGCCTCTTCACGGTTCTCCCGCCGTTCCTCTTCATCTTTCCCGCTCGCGAGCTTCTTTATTACTGCGCTCCGTTTCTCTTTCGTCGCCTTCATAAACTCCTCCGCAATCGGATTACTACCATATATGGTAGTGTTTTTCTTTTCGGTATTCTGCAAGATCTGGACGCGGGAGCGGAGCGTCGGAAGGAGTCCGCCCAACGTCGGCATGATGAGAAAGAGATACGCGCCCTGCGGGGGCTCCTCAAAAAGTTTGAGGAGCGCATTCTGCGCTTCGTGGTACGCGCGACTTGCGCTCACGATGACGGCCTTTGTATCGCCCGCGAATGCGGCCCCCGCGGCGAGCTCCGTTACTCGCCGCGCATCGTCCACCGACAGAAGCCCGTAGCGCATCACGACGATATCGGGATTATTAAGCGCCTCCATCCCGAGCTCGTTCTTCAGCCACGCCTCGGCGGTCGCTATCCCCTCCTCCGCTTCCGCCTCTATGACAAATGCGTGGTGTTGCATCATGTAAGTATAACTTGCATTCCTTTGCCCGTTGGAAATCTTGACCGAAGCCAAAAATATGATTTGATGGAATAAGAATCTCCGATTAATCCGTACCAGCACACCAGCGGGAGGCTGTATGCCAAGTATGATTCAGGTAAGAAAAACATCTGCGAGTAACACCCGCCTGCATTTCCGGGACGCACTTGAGGAAGTAGCGTTCAACAACGTGGCGTTCTGGATAACCGTACATGGAACTCGACGTGCGCTTCTAGTGCCGCCCTCCGTTGGAGACCTCGCAATTCGAGTTGAATTGTTTGGTCCGGTTAGTCGTGAAGTTGCTCAAGACGCGATCGACCGACTCCTACTCGAGCTCGACGGCGCGGTTCCTCCGAAAAGCTTCACAGAGCAAGTCGAATTCCTTATGCAACAAATCAGAAGCTCATCTGCAAAAACCACGTAGTTCCAACGCCGCTCAGCGAAGCCACCGCTTCTTGGGTGGCTTCTTTTTTATACGAATTACTGTTTAGCGAGAATGCTTTTCTGATACGTATCCAAATGCTTGAGCGCGATGCCGGTGCCGCGCGCGACACAATAGTAGGGGTCCGAGGCGAGCTTGGCGACGACGCCCGTGCGGCGGTACACGAGTTCCGGCATTTGCCGGAGCTGGGAGGAGCCGCCCGTGAGGATGATGCCGTTGTCGATGATGTCGGCGGCGAGTTCCGGCGGCGTGTCCTGGAGCACCTTGCGGATGGCCTGCGTCATCTCGCGCAGTTCCCTCGCCATCGCCTGCACGAGGTCGTTCGTGGTGAGATCTACCGTGCGCGGAAGCCCGCTCATGAGGTCGCGCCCTTTGACCGGGAGCGTAAGTTCTTCATTCACCGGCACCGCCGAGCCGATCTTTATCTTCACTTCCTCCGCGGTTTTGTCGCCGATGGCGAGGTTGTGGGCCTTCTTCACGTGGTCCACGATGGCGCGGTCCAAGCGGTCGCCCGCGCACTTTACAGAGGTGGAAGCCACGATGCCGCCTAAGGAAATCACCGCCACGTCTATGGTGCCGCCGCCGATGTCCGCAACCATCCGTCCCATCGGCTCATGGATGGGAATGCCGGCACCGATGGCGGCAAGGATCGGTTCTTTCACCACATACGCGTTCTTCGCGCCGGCCTTCACCGCCGCCTCGATGACCGCGCGCTTCTCGGTGGAACTCACGCCCGCGGGGACGGACACGAGCACCGTCGGCTTGAACGGATTCCTGCCGAGCGCTTTCCTGATGAAGTAACGGAGCATCGCCTCCGTCACGCGGTAGTCCGCGATGACGCCGTCCTTCATCGGCCGGTACGCAATGATGTCGTCCGGCGTGCGGCCGATCATCTTCTTCGCCTCCGCGCCGATGGCGAGTATTGAATTCCCGCCGCGCTTGCCGTGCGCCTTCCCCACCGCCACGACCGACGGCTCATTGATGACGACCCCTTTCCCGGGCACGAACACGAGCACGTTCGTGGTGCCGAGGTCGATACCGAGCTTGGGAGAAAAGAATGACATTACCCCCATAGTATCCCGCTCGGTGTCCCCATGCAAAGTTCTCTCGCAAAGTGGTACGATAGCCCTATGCAAGGCGAGATGAATTTCGTTATCGAGGGCGGCAAACCGCTCTCAGGAAGGGTGGAGACCAGCCGTTCCAAGAACGGCGCCGTCGCCCTTTTGGCCGCCTCTCTCCTGAACGCCGGCCGTACCACACTGGAGCATATGCCGAAGATAGAAGAGGTGAACCGCCTCATCGAGGTGCTTCGTTCCATAGGCGTGGAAGTGGACTGGAAAGACTCGAGCGTCGTCATCACACCGCCGGAAAAGATAGCGCTCGAGACCATCGACCGCGCGGCGGCGGCGCGCACGCGGAGCATCCTGATGTTCATCGGCCCCCTGCTCCACCTCTTTAAAGAGTTCGAACTGCCGCAGTCGGGCGGCTGTACCTTGGGACTGCGCTCGGTGCGCCCGCATCTCATGGCGCTCGAGAAATTCGGCGTGAATATAGAAGCCAAGACCGACAGCTACCACGTGAGCCACACGAAACTCGCTCCGGCGGAAGTCGTCCTGTATGAGTCGAGCGACACGGCGACCATCAACGCGCTCCTTGCCGCCGCGCGCATCCCGGAAACGAGCGTCATTAAATACGCGTCTGCGAACTACCAGGTGCAGGAGGTGTGCGGATTCCTCAAGAAGCTCGGCGTCGGCGTAGAGGGCATCGGCACCACGACCTTGGCCGTCACCGGCGTCGCCCGTATCAATGAAGACATCTCATACAGCATCGCCGAAGATCCGACCGACGCGATGTTCTTCATCAGCGCCGCGGCCGTCACCCACTCCGCTATCGAGATACTCGCCGCGCCCATTGAGTTCCTGGAGGTCGAACTGCTTCTGCTCCAGAAAATGGGCCTGCAGTTCTCGCTCGCAAACCGGCGCATTTCCGAGAACGGCGTGACGAAGCTCGTGGACATCAGTATCAAGCCGTCCGAGCTCGTCGCCTTCCCCGAGAAGATCCACCCCCGCCCCTACCCCGGCCTTAACATGGACAACCTCCCGTTCTTTTCTGTCATTGCCACGCAGGCCGCCGGCACGACGATGCTCCATGACTGGGTCTACGACAAGCGCGCTATTTACTACACCGAACTCGACCGCCTCGGCGCGCAGACGCTCCTCCATGATCCGCACCGTATTTCCATCACCGGCCCCTCGCGTCTGAAACCCGCGGAAGTCATCTGCCCGCCCGTGCTGCGCATCGGTGCGATGCTCGTCATCGCAATGCTCGCGGCAAAAGGTCGTTCGCTTCTCCGCAACGTCTATACCATCAACCGCGGTTATGAAG
>JAKAGD010000022.1 GCA_021817685.1 bacterium | reverse complement strand
CGCTCTGGAACGAACTCACGGCCCGCGGCGCGACGATCCAGGATATCAACACCGTGCGCAAGCACATCTCGCTCTTGCGCGGCGGCGGGTTGGCCGCCGCCGCGTATCCCGCCGAGATCGTCTCGCTCATCGTCTCGGACGTACCGGGGAACGACCTCGGATTCATCGCTTCCGGCCCGACCGTGCCGGACACCACGTCCGCCGCCGATGCGGAAGCGATCCTTGCGCGGTACGGCATCGCGCCCGCGGCAAATCTGGAGCTTCTGGAGACCCCGAAGGAGCCCAGGTACTTCGAGCGCGTGACCAATACGCTCTTCCTTACGAACGAAGACGCGCTCGCGGCGATGCAACATGAGGCGGAACGGCGCGAGTACCGGTGCGAAGTCGTGGATGATCGCTACGCCGGCGAGGCGCGTGAAGTCGGGCACGCAGTCGTGGAGAAGCTCCGCGACGCGCCGGCGAAGACCGTGCTCCTCTACGCCGGGGAGAGCACGGTCACGCTCGGCGAACACTACGGGAAAGGCGGGCGCAATCAGGAGATGGCGCTCGCGGCCTTGAACGAACTCCGCGAAGGCGAACTCATCCTGCCGTTCGCTTCCGACGGGCGCGACAATACCGATTGCGCGGGAGCAATCGGGGACGACGTGACGCGCGCGCACGTCTTCGCGCACAATCTCTCGATAGAAGAATATCTTGACGCCCACAGAGCGTACGATTTTTTCGCCGCGACCGGCGACGCGCTTATCACCGGCTATACCGGTTCTAACGTGTCCGATCTTATCATTGCAATGAAAAAATAATCATGAAAAAAGACGCCTTTATTCTCTGGTTCGAAGACATCGGCATGGACGACGTCGCACAGGTCGGCGGCAAGAACGCTTCCTTGGGCGAACTCATCCGCGCGCTTGAGCCACGCGGCGTGCGCGTCCCGCACGGATTCGCCGTTACCGCCGCCGCGTATTACCACTATCTGGAGCAGACCGGGCTCGACCTTTTCATAGAAAAAACGCTCAAAGGCTTGGACACGAAGAACTTGAAAGAGCTTTCGCGGTGCGGGAAGCTCGTGCGCGAGAAGATGCGCGCGACGCCGCTCCCCGTCCGGCTCGAACGGGCCATCATCGACGCTTACGCGCGAATGGAGAAACAGTACGGGAAGAACGCCGACGTGGCCGTGCGCTCCAGCGCGACCGCCGAGGACCTGCCGGGCGCTTCCTTTGCCGGCGAGCAGGAAACGTACCTCAACATCCGCGGCGCGGACGATGTCGTCCGCGCCGCCATCTGGACGATGGCCTCCCTGTTCACCGACCGCGCCATTTCCTACCGCGCCGACCGCGGGTTTGACCATATGAAAGTCGCGCTTTCCGTCGGCGTGCAGAAAATGGTCCGCTCCGACAAGGGCGCTTCCGGCGTGATGTTCACGGTGGACACCGAAAGCGGCTTCCGCGATGTCGTCATCGTGAACGCAACGTACGGCCTTGGCGAGATGATCGTGCAGGGGCACGTGACGCCGGACGAGTACCTCATCGCGAAGTCCAAGATAGGCAAAGTGAAGTCGCCCATCATCTGGAAGAAGCTCGGCACGAACACGAAGAAGATGATCTACAACACCGGCAAGGCCGGCATAATCCAAACAAAAGTCGTCGCGACTCCCGCAAACGACGCGAAGCGGTTCGTGCTCACGGACGACGAGATAGTCACGATGGCCACCTGGGGCGCCATCGTGGAAGAGCACTACTCCAAGCGCGCGAAGAAGTGGACGCCGATGGATATGGAATGGGCGAAGGACGGCATCACCAATGAACTCTTCCTCGTGCAGGCGCGGCCGGAGACCGTACAAGCGGAACGCGACTTCTCCAAACTCATTGAATATAAAGTGTCCGGCCAGGGCAAAGAGCTCGTGCGCGGCATCTCGGTCGGCTCCAAGGTCGCCGTGGGGAATGTGCACGTCATTATGAACCCGAAGCAAATACGGGAGTTCAAGAAGGGCGAAATACTCGTGACGACGATGACCGATCCGGACTGGGAGCCCATCATGAAAATGGCGAGCGCCATCGTCACCGACAAGGGCGGGCGCACGAGCCATGCCGCCATCGTGTCGCGCGAACTCGGCCTGCCGGCCATCGTCGGCTCGGGCAATGCGACGCGCGCGCTTAAGAACGGCACGCTCGTTACCGTGGACACCACCGGGAGCGCCGGTGTCGTTACCGCGGGGAAAGCAAAGGTGACCATGCGCGAGCATAAGCTCGGCACCCTGCCGGACACGAAGACGCATATCATGGTGAACATCGCCTCGCCGGAAATAGCGTTCGAAGACTCGTTCCTGCCGGTAAAAGGCGTCGGCCTCGCGCGCGAGGAATTCATCATCGCCTCCAACATCGGCGTTCACCCGCTCGCCATACTCAATTTCAAGAAACAAACGCCGCAAGTCCGCGCCGCGATACAAAAAAAGATGGCCGGATGGACGGACCCCGTCGAATACTATGTGGACAATCTCGCCTACGGCATCGCTAAGATAGGCGCGGCATTCAATCCTCGGCCGGTCATCGTCCGCTTTTCCGATTTCAAGACCAATGAGTACGCCACCCTGCTTGGCGGCGAGGCCTACGAACCGAAAGAGGAGAACCCGATGCTCGGCTGGCGCGGCGCAAGCCGTTACTACGATCCGAAATTCAGGCAGGCATTTGAGCTGGAGTGCCGCGCGCTCGTGAAAGTGCGCGAAGAGATGGGGCTCACGAATGTTATTCCGATGATACCCTTCTGCCGCACGGTGAAAGAGGCCGAGGAAGTGCTCCGCATCATGGCGAAAAACGGCCTCGCCACGCGCTTGCTCGCAAAGAACAAAAAGAAGGCGACGCCCGTCTATATGATGTGCGAGATACCGGCGAATATTATCCTCGACGAGGAGTTCCTGGACCTCTTCGACGGGATGTCCATCGGCTCAAACGACCTCACCCAGCTCACGCTCGGCCTTGATCGCGATTCCGGCATCGTGACCCACATCGCGAACGAGAACGACGAGTCCGTGCGCGCGCTCATAGCCAAGATCATCCGCACCTGCACGCGGCGCGGGAAATATATCGGCATCTGCGGCCAGGGCCCGTCCGACCTCCCCGACTTCGCGGAGTTCCTTGTGAAAGAAGGCATCGAGAGCATATCGCTCAACCCCGATTCGGTGGTGAAAACGCTTGAGGCCGTCGCCGAACTCGAAGAAAAACTTTCCCGCTGACCATGATAATTACCGACATCAAAGCAAGAACGGTACCGGACACGCGCGGGCGCCCGACGATCGAGACGACGCTCACCGCCGGCGAGCTTTCCGCGACCGCATCGGTGCCGTCCGGGAAAAGCACCGGGAGCCATGAGGCGTTCGAACTGCGCGACAGCGATAACGGGAGCGTCGAACAGGCGATAGAGAACGTGCAATTCGAGATCGCGCGCGAACTCGCAACGCGCGATTTCTCTTCCGCCGACGAACTCGACGCGTTCCTTATCGAGCTCGACGGCACGCCGAACAAATCGCGCCTTGGCGCAAACACGCTCCTTTCCGTCTCTATCGCGGCGCAGCGCTTGTTCGCGCAGGCGGACGGCGTGCCGCTCTGGAAAGCCATCGCAACGCGCGCCGGCACGACTCCCGGCGCGCCGCGCCTCTACGTGAACATGATGAACGGCGGCGTCCATGCGGATTTCAAACTTCCCTTTCAGGAATATATCCTGGTCGTGGAGGGCGCGCCGAGCGAGGCGCTCGCTGTTGCGCGGCAGGCCTTTGCGCGGCTCGGGGAGACGCTCGGCGACGTGCCGATGGGCGACGAGGGCGGCTACGCGCCGACGCTCAGTGCGATTGAACAGCCATTCGAGCTTCTTGCCGGACTCGTGAAAGAATTCCCCGGCACGTCCGTCGCCATCGATGCGGCGGCGAGCGAATTGTTCAAGGACGGCTCGTACCAACTCCTCGGCAAATCGTATTCCGCCGAAGAACTTACTACCATATATGGTAGTATCGCGGCGAAATATCATTTGCATTCAATCGAAGACCCGTTTGATGAGGAGTCGGCGGACGATTTCACCCGACTCACGGAAAAGCTCGGCGGGAAGATTCTCATCGTCGGCGACGACCTGACCGTCACGAACCCCGCGCGCATTGCCGATGCCATCGCGCGGAAAGAAATAAACGCCGTGCTCATCAAACCGAACCAGATCGGCACGGTGAAGGAAGCCATAGCCGCGGTGCAGGCCACCTACGGCGCCGGCTGGGCGGCCATCGCTTCGCACCGCTCCGGCGAGACCGACGACACCTTCATCGCGGACTTCGCCTACGGCGTGGGCGCGCACGGCATCAAGGCCGGCGGCCTCGGCCAGAAGGAACGGCTGGAGAAATATGAGCGTTTGCTCGCCATAGAACGGGAGGCCAAAACGGTGTAAACTGCACAAAATAAAATATGAAAATCCATTACTTTTCGGGCGAGGCGTGGGAAGAAGCGTACGTGCGCGAAAAACTGCCGGGAGCAGATATCGCTTTTCATCAGGGCTCTCTCGCCGCGAATCCGGACCTCAGCGACCCCGAAGCCGAGACGCTCTGCACCTTTATAGAATCCCCCATCGGCAAGGCGGAAATGGACCGCTTCCCCGCCCTCAAACTCATCGCCACCCGCTCCACCGGCTTTGACCATATCGACCTCGCGGCGGCGAAAGAACGCGGCATCACCGTGGCGAATGTGCCGTTCTACGGCGAGAACACCGTCGCCGAATTCACTTTCGCGCTCCTCCTGGCGCTTTCCCGCCGCGTCATAGACGCCGATGAGCGCGTGCGCGAAGGGACGTTCTCCCCCGCAGGACTCCGCGGCTTTGATATCGCCGGGAAAACGATCGGCGTCGTCGGCACCGGGCACATCGGCGCGCATGTTATCCGCATGGCGCAAGGATTCGGCATGAACGTCATCGCGTTCGACGCCTATCCGAATGAAGACCTTTCCCATACGCTCGGCTTCACGTATGCGACGCTCCCGGAACTGCTCGCGCAGTCCGACATCATCACGCTCCACGTCCCGTATAACGAACATACGCACCATCTCCTCAATAAAGAGAACATCGCCGGCATCAAGAAAGGCTCGTACCTCATCAACACGGCGCGCGGCGCGGTAGTGGAGACCGACGCGCTCGTTGAAGCGCTCAAGTCCGGTACGCTTGCGGGCGCCGCGCTCGACGTGCTCGAGGAAGAAGGCGACCTTGCCGACGAGGCAGCGCTTCTCACTATGGAGCACCCGAACGCCGAGGCGCTCAGGGTAACGCTTGAGAATCACTACCTCATCAACCACCCGCGCGTCATCGTGACGCCGCACACAGCCTTCAACACGACGGAGGCCGTGGAACGCATTCTCAATACCACGATAGACAACATCAAACACTTCGCGGAAGGCGCGCCGACGAACGTCGTCGTGCCTAAATAAAACCCGGCCCCAAAAGAGGGCCGGTTGAGTACTGATGCTGCTTTACGTCTGCCGTTTGGCGGCCGCGCTCATCGTCTCCGCGATGTCCGCCTGCGACACTCCGCGCCGAACGAGTTGGTCGCTGTAGAGCCACCAGAAGGCCGCTACGCCCTGATTGATCACCATCGGAATGCCGTCGAGCGTCCGGAATCCGAGCGCCGCCGCTTCGAAAAGCATCGGCGTCGTCTCCTTTCGAATGCGGATATCCGAGACGACGAGCTCACGCCTCGCCTTCTTGAGAAGAGCTTCCGCCGTCGCATGATTCCGTTCGACGGACGCTACCGTGATCGGGAGCTCCATATCGCCGAGCGTCGAGTATGCGTCGAGCGGCGAAGCCGCGTCGTCAATAACCGACACCACCGCGTTCGCCTCCCCTATCAAGGAAGGCAGGAGCCCTCTCCCTCCGCCCGAGGTAAGCGCCGTCCCGAAATACCGATTCAGCGACTTAGCAAGTTCGTGCGCCTTATCCTCGGTTCGATTGAGAATGTCCAGTCGGGCACCCGCTTTCGCCAGCGCGAACGCGATCGCTCTCCCGGACCCTCCCGCACCAAGCATGATCACGCGCGAACCCGCTATCGGTCTGCCTCCGGCGGCAAGGAGTTCTTCGAGACTGCGCGCATAGCCTTCGCCGTCGGTGTTGTCGCCGACGAGACGTCCGCGCCCGTCTTTCTTGACGATGTTCACTGCTCCGATCGCTTTCGCGAGCGGCGTCACTTCGTCAAGAAACGGGATGATCGCTTCCTTGAAGCCGACTCCTGCGCCGCCGCCCCGGTACCGCGGATCTGCACGGAACGCTTCCATGATGCGATCGAGATCTTTCGGATCCGCGACGAGCATCATGTTCCGATCCGGCACCAGGAGCCTCTGGTACATGGAGTTCCACATGATGGCCGTCTTCGCCGGATAATCCTCGGCGATGAGCGGGACCGTGAGCGGCGCGCCGGCGTCCGCATTCCCCCAGTTTCCGGGAGGAAGTGCCGCAATGCGCGCTATTCCTTCGTGTACGAGCGTTGTTAGGTTCATGGTCGTTCCTTCCGGTTGAGATATGAGAATTCGACAAGACTGACCGTTTCGTCGGATGCAAGCGGCCTTTCCTCAAAGAAGGAAAGGTCCCGTCGCATTGACTCCACCGAACGATACGCCGTATTCGTAAGGTCGAGGTCTTCAAAGTCATGAAGCGGTTTGCTCACGACCCTGATGATCAGCACATCTTCACGCGATTGCTCCCGCCAGCGGTCATCGAACAAACGCACGGTTGCGACGGTGTTTGGAAGATATCCCTTCGGGTGAGAAGCGTTGCGTTCCCCAAGACGGGGTGTAGCCAGTATTCCCCGAGCATCGAGGGACTTCGAAAGAACAGCCAAAGGCAGCTCCGGACTCGGCCGGAACCATAGTTCCGGATGTTCGTGGTGGTTAGGTTTGTCCATAGCGCTTTCCTTTGTGGGTGTACTGCAAAGTAGTACACCAATAAAACGAGGAAATTTCAACCTGGGCGCTATACTGTGGTGAATGGACCAGGAACTCCGCCAGAAGACCGACGAAGAGCTCGCACGACTCGTCCAGGGAAAGAACGAAACGGCGTTCGGTGTACTTATGAGCAGATACCAGAGCAAACTGCTCCGCTACGGCCGGAAGTTCCTTTCAGAGACCGCGCCCATCGAGGACGTCGTGCAGGAGGTCTTCATCAAGGCGTACCAGAATATACAAAGCTACGACGCCGCACGGCCGTTCTCACCCTGGATATACCGCATCGCCCACAACCTGTTCGTGAACGCGCTCCGGAGCAAGAGCCGCCTGCCGTTCATCACGGTGGACCTGGATATGTTCGCGGCGCACACCGCGTATGAGATCGACCCTGCGGGAGATGAAGAGCGCGAGGAGATGCGCGGGCTCATTGACCGCGGACTGAAAGAGCTCTCACCCATCTATCGTGAAGTCATCGTCCTGTATTATATAGAACAGCTAAGCTACCAGGAGATCGCCGATGTGCTCCACATCCCGGTCGGGACCGTCGGCATCCGTCTCTCCCGCGCGCGCGAAGCGCTTAAAAAATATGTTGAAGGAACCTGACATCCAGAAGAGCGTGCTCGATAAGATCCGCGCGGGCGGCGTCCCCATGCACTCTCGGACCTATTTCATACTCCGTACCGTTCTCGTCGGCCTTGCCGGCGCCGTCCTGCTCGCCGGCGCTTTCTTCGCGCTCAGTTTTGTGTTCTTCAGCATTCATGAGAGCGGCGTGCGCTTCCTGCTTGAGTTCGGCGAACAGGGACTTACGGCATTCATCACGCTCTTCCCGTGGACCTCGCTCCTCGTTTCCCTTGCGTTTCTCGTCATCCTTGAACTTTTGGTGCGCCAATTCACATCCGCGTACCGATTCTCGCTTCTGCGCATTTTCCTCTGGGTGCTCGTCATCGGCGTCGCCGGCGGGACGCTCATCGGCTTCACGCCGTTCCACGCTTCGCTCCTTTCCGCCGCAGACAACGACCGGCTGCCGGTACTGGGACCGCTCTACGAACAGGTCCACGATTCGCACATAGATCGCGGCGTGTACCGCGGGAATGTCGTGTCCGTCGCCGAATCCTACTTCATCATTTCGCACAACGATACCGACCGCGACAGCGACGAAGGAGTCTGGAACGTCGTACCGCCGGAAGGTTTCGACCTCGGCACGCTCTCCGTCGGGAACAAGGTATATGTAGCGGGACGCCTCAAGCACGGAGTCGTCTACGCCTACGGCATCCGCCCACTATCGGGCGACGAATGAAATAATCGCGTTCTCCCCCGTGTATCTACCAGTACGCACTATGATCACTCCCCAACTCACCGATTTCATACGGGGACAGCTCGCCGCCGGCGTCCCGCAGGGAGCGATACGGCAATCGCTTGTCGGAAGCGGCTGGACCGAACAAGATATTGCCGAAGCGTTTGCCGCGACGGCGCCGAAGGCGGCGATCGCAACGGTCGCTCAGCCCTCGCTGTTCGGCAGAAAGCTCGCACTCTCGCTCGGGCTTCTGTTCGCCTCGCTCGTCTATGCCGCATGGCAGAACGTCGGTACGGGAAGAACTGCGGTACAGAAACAGCTTGCGGGAACGACTCCGAGCCAGTCGCTCAAGGCCGCAAACGATGCGCTCTTGCAAACGCTCGCGCAGATAGAGAGTTCTGCTCCAGCCACTGCCCCCTCCCCCGCGGGGGCGGCGCAAATGCAGCAGACCATGAAGGGCGGCGGAATGGGACCCGCGATGCGCGGCCTCTATACCGACGGTTCCTACACCGGCACGCCGGCGGATGCGTACTACGGCACGGTGCAAGTGAAGGCGATTATCCGGAACGGTCACATCGCTGATGTACAATTCCTGCAGTACCCGAGCGATCGCGCGAATTCGCGGTACATCAACAGCCAGGCGATGCCGCTTCTCACCCAGGAAGCTATCCAGGCTCAGAGCGCGCAGGTGGACGGCGTTTCCGGTGCGACATTCACGAGCCAGGCATTCCAGCAATCGCTCGCTTCGGCGCTCGCTTCGGCAAAAATATAAATGAACTTCATAGATAATTTTTTGAACAGGATCACGATGTACCGCCTCGTGCTGTACTATCTCCTGGTCCTTCTTGCCGCCGCATTTATCTTCGGCTTCTTCGGCATCCTTCCCTATAATCCGGCGAATCTCGCCTTCTCGACGCTCGTCATACTCGCGGCGTGTTGGGCGACCAACACGGCCTTCGCAAAAGGCTTCGGCGCTATCACGAACGTAGAGTCCGCATATATCACCGCACTCATACTCGCGCTCATCATCACGCCGGTCGCTCCGGATAATTATGCCGGCGTCGGATTCCTCTTATTCGCATCGGCGTGGGCGATGGCGTCCAAATTCATCTTCGCCATCGGCCGCAAGCACATTTTCAACGCGGCGGCGTTCGGCGTGGCGCTGTCGGCATTCGTCCTCAACCAGCCGGCCACCTGGTGGGTCGGCGGGAATCTGCCGCTTCTGCCGTTCGTCGTCCTCGGCGGGCTCCTCATTGTGCGCAAGATACGGCGGGAAGACCTCGTCATTGCGTTTTCCGCCGTCGCTTTCTTGACCATCGCCGCAACAGCGAGCGGCAACGCGCTGACCGCGCTATCGCAGACGCTTCTCCATTCCGCGTTCTTCTTCCTGGCGCTCGTCATGCTCACCGAGCCCTTGACCATGCCGCCCACGCGAACGCTGCGCATCCTCTACGGCGCGCTCGTC
>JAKAGD010000021.1 GCA_021817685.1 bacterium | reverse complement strand
GAAGCTTGAGCTCGGTCCGGCCTTCACCCAGCTTGCTCGCCATCTCTTGCTGCAGGTCATTGATATGTTCTGGCTCGAGCACCTCGAGACCATGGAGTACCTGCGCCGCTCGGTGTCGCTGCGCGCCTATGGCCAGCGTGATCCGCTCATCGAGTACCGCCGCGAAGGGCTCCAGCGCTTCCGCGCGCTTGAGGCTTCCATCGATGCGGCGGTAGTCGAAGCTTTGCCGCGCCTCGTCAGCGCTGACGACGCGCGCATCCGCGCCGAGGAAGAGAAGACCCGCGCCAAGCTCGTCGCTGCCGGGCAGGAAGAGGGGAACGCCCCGGCGCCGCTGCAGAAATCTTTTACATACGGCAGGAACGATATCGTCACCATCAGGAAGGGTGACGAGACGAAAGAACTCAAATTCAAGAAAGCCGAACCGTTGCTCTCCGAAGGCTGGTCCATCGTCGAGTCATAAGCACGAGGCAGTGAACGAAAAATAAAACACTACCATATATGGTAGTGCGGCTGGTGCGGGGACTGGGGAGACTTGCGATTAGGTGCTTTATGTTTCCTAGTGTATACTGAGAATATTATGGCGTTCGTCGATCAGGTAACGGTGTACGCGTCCTCAGGGAAGGGCGGCAATGGCGTCGTCCGGTGGATGCACACGAAGACGAAAGCGCATGGCGGTCCTAATGGCGGCGACGGCGGCCGCGGCGGCGACGTCATCCTCGTCGGCGTGCGCGACCTGTCGGCGCTCAAGAACTATCGCTACGAGAAGAAGTTCATCGCCGAGAACGGCGTCGCAGGCCAAGGCGAGATGAAGAACGGCGCAAACGGTGCGGATGCGATCCTCGAGGTGCCGGTCGGTACGCTTGCGCGCATCATCGCCACCGGTGATGAATACGAGATCACGAAAGAGGGTGAGCGCATCACGCTTTTCCGAGGCGGCTTCGGCGGCAAAGGGAATGCTCATTTCAAGAGTTCGACCAACCAGAACCCGTTTGAGCAGACGAACGGCCGGGAGGGGAAGGGCGGGGATATCGAGCTCACACTCAAGATCATCGCTGATGCCGGCCTTATCGGCCTCCCGAATGCCGGGAAGTCGTCGCTCCTCAACGCGCTCACTCGCGCGAAATCCAAGATAGGCGACTACCCGTTCACGACGCTCGAACCGAGTCTCGGCGAATTCTACGGCCGCATCCTTGCGGACATCCCGGGCCTCATTGAAGGCGCCTCGGCCGGACGAGGTCTCGGAATAAAATTTCTTAAGCATGTCGAACGTACAGGAATCTTGCTACATCTCGTCTCGGCAAGCACAGAAGACCCTCTCGCAGCCTATAGGGAAGTAAGGAAAGAGGTGGAGCTGTTCGGGCATGGCCTCGCCGATAAGCGGGAGATTGTCATACTGTCGAAAACAGATCTCATCTCGCCCGAAGATTGTGTAACGAAGATGAAAGAGCTCGAGAAGGAGACCGGGAGGGAAGTGCTCCCTGTCTCTATCGTGGACGACGCTGCCTTGAAAGCGCTTTCTGACCGGCTGACCGCCCTGTTCGCCGAAAGTAAGTAGCTGTGCAGCGCCGCGGATTTGCTATACACTGGGAGGTATCACTATGGAATATCGCCCGACCACCCCATTGGAAACAAAGCTCATTTCTAACGGGGCAAGCCGGCCAACCCTATGAAATACACCCCGACGATCGGACTAGAGATCCACGCTGAACTGAAGACGAAGACGAAGATGTTCTGCGATTCAGCGAACGATCCGGACGAGACGCGTCCGAACGTGAACGTTTGCCCGGTCTGCCTTGCTCATCCGGGCACGCTCCCGGTCATCAACCGGGCGGCGGTCGAGCACATCCTGCGCGTCGGTACGGCTGTCGGCGGCAAGCTCGCCGACTTCACGGAATTCGATCGTAAGAGCTATTTCTATCCCGACATCCCGAAGGGGTATCAGATCAGTCAGTATGAGCACCCGCTCGTCTCTGGCGGCGAGCTCGCTGGCGTCGCAATCACTCGCGTCCACCTGGAAGAAGACACGGCGCGCTCATCGCACGGAGCCGGCAAGAGTCTCATCGATTTCAATCGTGCCGGCATCCCGCTTATGGAGCTCGTCACTGAGCCGGTCATTCATGATGCTGAGACCGCAGGTAGGTTCGCTCGCGAACTACAGCTTCTCTTGCGCACGCTCGGTGCCGGGGAGGCGAATCTCGAGAAAGGAGAGATGCGCATCGAAGCGAACATCTCCGTTTCGGATGAAGAGGGGGTGTTCGGCACGAAAGTGGAGGTGAAGAATATAAACTCGTTCCGTTCGGTCGAGCGCGCGATCGCTTACGAGGTAGAGCGGCAGACAGCGCTCATCAAGAGCGGCGGGAAGGTCGTGCAAGCGACGCGCGGGTGGGACGAAGGGAAGCAGGCCACCTTCCACCAGCGGTTCAAAGAGGGGAGCGCCGACTACCGCTATTTCCCTGAGCCGGATCTCCCGAAACTGTATCTGTCGGAGATCCCCGAATTCTCGGGAGCGGCGTTGCGTGCGTCGATGCCGGAACTCCCGTGGGAGCGCCGCGCGCGGTACGAGCGATCATACGGCATGAAGGAGACCGATGTCGCGTATGTGGCGGCGACTCCGGAACGCGCGGTGTTTTTCGATGCGACCGCGGCGGCGCTTGGCGATGAGAAAGAGCTCGTCGCACTCGCTGCCAATTACATCGTCTCCGATCTCGCGGGCTTGTATGCGAAGAAAGGAAGCGAAGAATATGCGACACTCGACCCGCTCGCGTTCGCGAAACTCATCCGCCTCGCGAGCATCGGCGACCTCTCGTCGCGCGGCGCGAAAGACACGCTGCTCATCCTCGTCGAAGAGGGCGGTGATCCGGAGCGTATCGCCGAAGAACGCGGTCTCATGCAGGTGCACGACACCGACGTGCTGCGAGAGGCTATCACGGGCGTGCTTGCCGAGGAGACGAAAGCGGTCGAGGAGTACCGGGCAGGGAAGGAAGCAGCGCTTCAGTACCTGCTCGGCAAGAGCATGAAGGCCACCAAGGGTGCCGGCAACCCGGGCCTCCTCAAGGAGATCCTCGTCAAAGAGCTCGGCTAGATTTTCCAGGGGCCGCCTCCGCGCAAATGCGCGGAGGCGTTTTCGTTTTTTACTGGAATCGGCCAGAATGCCGCGTCCGCTTTGCGGCGCGGATGAATGGCCGAAATGAAATATGTGCGGCGGAGGCCGCATCCCTATCCAGCAAAACACCCTGGTGTCCGTCCGCCAATGCCCCGTCCGCTTGCGGCGGGGATGGCGAGACGGACTGTTTTACCGGTCTGGAGGCCGTCAGAACCGCACCTGTGTATAGCTCTTCTCTGCGAGCCGAGATACGGCTATACTGCTGGTATGGATGAGATAATCATAGAAGAGAAGAAATACGTATCGTCGAAACAAGCCGCAAAGATAACCGGCTATGCCAAGGATTACATCGGACAACTCTGCCGCGAAGGGCGCGTACCGGCTCGGCTCGTCGGGCGTAGTTGGTATGTGCTCGAGTCGGCCATACAGGATCATCGCTTCGGGAACCAGGAGGCTGAAGAGCCGAAAGAAACCGTAAAAACGACCCAATCGGGGTCTTTCTCAGTGTCAGAGACCTGGGAATTCCCCCGGTACGAATCTTCCCATTCAGAAATTCTCCCGACGGTGAATCGCCTTCAGGCCTCCGAGGCGATCCCTGAGCAGGAAGAGGTCCGGGAAGACGCTCCTGAGGCCCCGCATGACCTCCATGAGTCGTGGAAAGAATGGTTCGATCACGTCGCCGACAGTCTCTCAGCTGCAGAAGAACCGGACGAGGTTGCGGCAGCTCTGGAGCCGCTCGAGGAAGAGCGGCAGCCGAGCATCGAGGAAGAGGTGGTAAGCGTCCCTCTGCACGTCATGCGTCAGCAACGCATCATCGAGAGAGAGATCGGCCTGCAGGACGTCCCTGAATATCAAAGCAACAAGAAGGAGGGCAGCAACACAGCGGTCCTCTCGATACAGGTGGCTGCGGTGCTTTTTGCTGCCATTTCGGTCGCTCTCGCCGCCATAGCAAGCGGATATTTCGATTCGTACATGATATCGGATAGCCAAGCACAGGTTATCTCAGGAATATCGGTGTACAATAAATAGCGTACCTATAGTATTTCTCGTCTCGGATACGCGAGTTCAAGTATCATGAGACGGTAGGGGAGTGCCGGCAGTCGAGATAGGGCTAGAAAGCAGGACACGCCCAATACGAGGCGTGTTATGTTCGTTGCTGTAGTGCCGCGGCAGTAAGGAAAAGAAGGATCGGATGCACCCTGCCTCAGCAGGCTCTGCTTTACCTGTGAAAAATAAAACGCACTCGCTTTTTCGGACGACAATCGTTCGCATACCTATATATAGAGTTATTCTCACGCGAATGATTTAGCGGAAAAGCATCCGGAATGAGTATATAAGCACTACAAAGTTCGTATATCCGCATCACCTGGGATCACAGTAGTGTGTGCGGCTGACCGATCGGTTTTCGGACTGCACGGGTGCGCGTCAACAGGTGCGTTTTCAGTGCCGACCGGGACCATAAGCGCGACGGTGCGCGAACCGGGGATGATTTTCCTCGCGAAGCCGACCGTGAAGAAGAAATTTTCTTGATGCGATCGCTCCGATCAGATGCTGCGAAATTTTTAATCCGCTGCAACCTTTAAGGGGACAATTTTTATCCACACCATCTTCGTAGGGAGTGCCGGAATAGTAAGCTATTATTTAGTTAATTCGGCTATCCGACATGAACTCCTTCTTGAACGAAAATTTCATAACGACAAGGGATGCGAGTGAACTTTCCGGATACACATCGGACTATCTCTCGCGCCTCGTTCGGTCAGGGGACATCATCGGGAAGAGGATCGGACACAGCTGGCTCATCGAACGCGCTTCACTCGAACTGTTCCTCGGAAAACAAAAAACTCGAAAAACGGATCGCGCGCGCGAATTGGCGAATGCGCGCGCGGAGGAGTACCGCAGGCATCATCAGGCCATACGGCGTACGACGAAATCTTTGACAGCGCGATTTCCTGTGGTCGGAGAATCGAAGCGTGCGGCCTTGACGTCGGGCATCAGGCAGGCGACGCTGCGCTCGCATGTGCTCGCGCTCTCGACCGCGCTGGTCGTGGTGATCTCGGGTGCGACGCTCGCGCGCACGGACATACTGCCGCAGCTCGCCGGACAGGTGGCGACGGTCGCTGAGGATACGTCGGCGGGCTTCGACGAAACATTCGGCGCGGTGCCGTCGCAGATCGCGATGCGGATCGATGCGGCGGGCGCGGCGATGCATTCGGCCGCCGCGCGCGTCGCGTCGTCATCAGACGCGTACCGATCAGCATCGCCGCTCGCAGAGGTGAATCCGGAATCGCTCGCGGCAGTGTTCGTGAAAGGCTACCGCTCGCCGAATGTGAAGATCGATGCAGCTCCGGCACTCCTCGCTTCCGTGCCGCCGGTGACCGCGGCGGATCTCTATGCATCGGCACAGAGCGCGTATGCGTTCATCACATCGCCGTCGCTCGTCGCCTCCGCGGCTTCGCATGCATACGTCGCTCTCGGCGCCGGCGCGTACGACGGCATCGTCGCGACGTTCTCGGCGTACCGCGCTCTCATCGAGCAGTCGGGTTCGGCAGCGCTCGCGTCGGCGGCCACCGCACGCGATACGCTCGCGGCCGCTCCGCGCGTCATCGTCGGCGCGGAGGTCGCCCTCGGCAATGCCGCCATCGGCGCAGCGCATGCCGCGATACATGCCGACATAGCGACAGCCTATGGGCTCGCGGCAGCCGCACCGGCGAGCGCGCGCGCGACGGTCGCGGTCATGGGCGCGACCGGTTCGGTACTCGCCGGAGCTACGGCCCGGGTGCCTGCGCTCGCGACGGCGGCGTACCTGCGCGCGACGGCGCTGCCTGCCATGCTCGCGCCGGAGATCGCCCGGGCGGCCTTCGGCGCTGAATACGCCGCCGCGACCCGCTTCGTCAATGCCACAGGCGCGCTCTCCGGTCGGTATCTCGCGCTCATCGAGGGAGCCGGCTCCGTCGCGTATCAGGGCACGGCGGGCTCGCTCGCGCTCGCGCAGACGCTCTCCCGCGCCCCGGCGGCCGTCGAAGACGCGTACCTCGGCGCGCTCGGAAAAGGCGCGCTTGCTCTCGCCGCCGTCACGCCGGCATCTTCTCTCGCCGCGGTCGCGACCGCTGCGCAGCCGGCGCTGACCCTCGGCGAGCAGACGGCGCTCACGGTCTATCACGCGATCCATTCGATTCTTGATTCGACCGGACGCGCGCTCGCGACGCTGTTCGGTCCGGCCGCACCCGCGCCGACCGTCACTGCGCCGAGCCCGGCGCTCGCCGTCGCGACATCCGCTCCCGCACAGCCCGCACCGGCGGTCCGCCAGACCGTGAACACGTATCCGACGTACACGACCGTCGTGCAAGGGATTTCGCAGGACACGCTGAATCACGCGCTCGACTCGCTCCGTTCCGGCATCCTCGCGACCACTGCCGGCATGATCCAGCCGGTCGCCGCACAAGGAGCGACGAATGCGACGACCATCCAGTACGTGAACATGATCCAGGACCTTTCGAACCTCATCGTGCGCAACGGCGACTTCAAGGGCGGCACGTTCGACAGCGGCAACCTGACCAACGGCATCTCGGTGTCCTCGGCGAGCGGCACCTTCACGAGCCTCACGGGCGGCACCGCCAACTTCACCAGCCTGACCGGCGGCTCCTCGACGCTCGCGACGACTACCGTCGCGGGCAAGCTCACCATCAACGGCGACGCGAGCATCACCGGCGCGCTCACCATCGGCACGACCACCATCACCGGCCCGCTGACCGCGTCGGACGTCATCACCGGCAAATACATCGTCGCGACCTCGACCACAGCGACCTCGACGTTCGCCGGCTCGCTCGCCATCGACACGAACGGTTTCGTCTACTCAACCTCGACGAAGAACGTCGGCATCGGCGTGCTCTCTCCTGCCGCTCTCCTCGCCATCAGGAACAGCACCTCGACGCAACCCGTCTTCACCGCGAGTTCCGCCGCGGGCACCGAGCTGTACCGCATCACCGACGCCGGCTTCGTCGGCATCGGCACCACCACGCCGCTCTCCGCGCTCGCGATCTCGGGCGGCGCGACTATCGGCGCCGACTACAACGTCGCCGCGCCGGCCAACAGCCTCCTCGTCGAGGGCAGCATCGGCATCGGCACCACGACCACCGACGCGGCGCTCTCGCTCATCCAGCGCAACAACGGCAATCCGATCATCAGCGCCTACCGTGCCACCGACACTGCTCCCGCCGGCGATTTCATCAACTACAAATCCGCCGCCGGCAGCACGCTCTTCCGCGTCGATAACTCCGGCAACATCACCGGCGGCGGCATCGTGAACACCGGCTCCGTGACGGTCACCTCGACCTCGACGCCGCAATTCCGCGTGCAGTACGATCCCACCAACGAGTGGACGATGACGACCACGGCGACCGGCAGCACCACGCTCGGCGTGAACGGCACCGCCCCCGCGCTCACCTTCACGCCGCAATCGAACGCGACCTCCACCTTCAGCTTCACGAACGCGGCGAATAGCTCCATCCTCTCCATCGACACGCTGCACGGCCGCGTCGGCGTCGGCACCACTTCGCCCAGCCAGGCGCTCTCGGTGGCGGGGAGCGGCCTCTTCAGCGGCGCCCTCACCGTGAGCGGCGACTCGCTCTTCACCAACGCGACCTCCACCAACCTCTTCTCGACCACCGCGAGCAGCACGAATCTCTTCGCCCAATCCGCTTCGTTCGGAACTCTCGCGGCCAACTCGCTTGCCGTCTCGGGCGCCACGACCCAGACCGGCCTCGCCACGTTCACAAACGGCTTCCTTGCGAACGCCTCCTCCACCGTCACGAGCGGCCTCTTCAGCGCGAACGGCGGCGCTTCCACCACCAACCTCACCGCAAGCGGCACCGGCTATTTCGGCTCGCTCGCCGGCGCCGCCGTCTCCTCGCTCGCCGCGGACTACCTCCCGAAGTGGAATAGCGGCACGTTCAGTGATTCGCTCCTGTATGACAACGGCACGAACGTCGGCATCGGCACCGCCGCCCCTTCATACAAGCTCGACATCGCCGGCGCCGGCCACTTCACCAGCCTCGTCGATGCCGCTAATTTCATCGCGACCAGCACCTCGGCGACCAGCACCTTCATGGGCGGATTTGCCGTGGGGCAGTGCGTGACGGGCGATACCCGGCTCCGCCGCCGCCGCAAGAAGAAGAAAGGCGAAGACGATGATGACGAATACGTCTATGACGATATCGAGATTAAAGACATTCAAGAAGGCGACGAGATACAGTCGCTTGACGAGACAACCGGCACGCTCGTCTGGTCAAAGGTGAAGCAGCTCGCCTTCATGGGCACCAAGCCGATATTCAAGATCACGACCGCCTCGGGCAAGACTATCCGCACGACGGGGAATCATCCGTACCTGGCGCGACAAGCGCACAGCACGCCGCCGTCTCGCATCTTCGCGTTTATCGATGCTTCCAATATCATTTACGGCGCGAAATCGATTGGTCAGAAAATGAATTTTGCAAAACTTGCCGAGTATCTACGAACGCGATATGGAGTCAGCGAGTTGTTCTACTATGCCGGACTTAATACAGAAAAACCGGAACAGCTTAAATTGTATGCGAAACTTTCCAAGCTCGGTTACAATCTGCGGCTCGTTCGTTACAAGCAATTCGCCGGCGGAGACTCAAAAGCAGATGTCGACTCGCGCATGACATTTGAATTGATGCAGCGCATTTCTGAATATGATCGTGCGGTCGTGTTGACCGGCGATGGCGATTTCTACTGGGTCCTTCGACATTTGATTGAAAAAGGTAAAAATCCAAAGCTCTTGGCGTATGTAGAGCGTACCGCGAGGGAGCTCACGAGGCTGTTCAAGAGCGGTTTTACCGACATCACTCGTATTCACGACCGCTTTGATTCTAATTCTGGTGGAGAAACAAGCGTGGCGGACGCCGTTAAGGGATCCGCCACAGGGTGTATGCAGGAATTGTATAGGGCGGTGTGTGAGCTGTCAATGATGTCTCAGAGGAGCGCCGTGGATAAGAAAAATATACGCGCGAAACAGAAAGAAATAGAAAAGCTTTCGGACGCGATGATATATGAGGTATCTAGAGACACTGCCGAGTCCGCGCCCGAGGTCGTGCATGCGGGCGAAGGGTCTTGGATCAAAGTGTCAGCTCTCTCGACTGATGTCGAAGTGGCGATCGTCGGGAATACCGGCGCGGGCGAGGACGCCCGCGCCGTCTGGGACCGCATCGTCTCCATCAAGCAGCTCCCCGCCGAGGATGTCTACGATGTCGAGATCGAGAGCACGCACAATTTCATAGGCAACGGCATCGTCGCCCACAACACCGCCTTTACTTCATTCGATAATGCCGGCAATGCGCTCATCGGCGGCACGCTCGGCGTCACGGGCGCGACGACGCTCGGTTCGCTCAGTGCCGGGAACACTACGCTCACGACCGCGACCTCCACAAACTTCTTCGCGACCACCGCCTCGTCAACAAATCTCTTCGCCCAATCCGCGAGCGTGGGAACGCTCGCGGTCTCGGGCGCCGCATCGTTCACTGGTCCCCTCACTCAGACCGGCCTCGCCACCTTCGCTTCCGGCTTCCTTGCGAACGCCTCCTCCACCATCACGAGCGGCCTCTTCAGCGCGAACGGCGGCGCCTCGACCACGCAGCTCACCACCACCGGCTCGACCTATCTGGCGACTGCGGGAGGAAATGTGGGGATCGGCACAGCGAGTCCGGCGTACAAATTCGAAGTGAATGGGAACGTAGCCATAGATGGTTCTGGAGGAAATCTGCTGACGTTAGGCAACAGCACCAATGCAGGGGTAATTGTCGGGAGCCAGGGGGGAGGCAGTAGTAATACAGCTTTTAGACTTGATGTTAGCGGCCAATCGGGTGAAGTTCGTCTGTTCAATCCCTCAAACGCCGAGATCGTCCATCTTTCGGCCGATGGCAATTATCAATATATAAATGGCAGCAACGTCGGCATCGGCACCACCACCCCCGCAACCACGCTCTCTGTTGCGGGCAACGGCTACCTCACCGGCGGGCTCGGCGTGGGCGTTGTCAACTCTGTTGCCGGCACACTCCAAACTTCTGGTGCGGCAACCATCGGCGGGGCGCTCAACCTCGGCTCCAATACCATC
>JAKAGD010000020.1 GCA_021817685.1 bacterium | reverse complement strand
CTGGGCGATACGGCGCGCGCGCCGTACGGCGACCGTCCGCAGGAAACGATATATGAATACACGAAGCAGGCGGTGGATTTTTTGTTCGCGCAGAACTGCGGCATCGTCGTCGTCGCCTGCAACACCGCATCAAGCGAAGCGCTCCGCAAGATCCAGCAGGAGTACGGCGCAAAGAAAAAAGTGCTCGGCGTGCTCATCCCTGCAGCGGAAGTCGCAATACAGAAAACGAAGAACCGCCGCGTGGGCGTTATCGCCACGACCGGCACCGTCGCGTCGGAGAAGTTCGTCCGCGAGCTCGTGAAGCTTGATGCGGGCGTGGCGGTGTTCCAGAACGCCTGTCCCCTGCTCGTCCCGCTCGTAGAAACGGGTGAACACAATTCGCCGGAGATGGATACGATACTCGCGCGCTATCTGCGCCCCCTGCTCCGCAAACATATTGATACGCTCATCCTCGGCTGTACGCATTACGGAATACTGGAAAAGAAAATCCGCGCCATCGCGGGACCTGAAGTGAAGATCGTTTCAGAAGCGAAGGTCGTGCCGAAAAAGCTGGAGGAGTATCTGAAGCGGCACGGCGAAATTGAAGGGATGCTGAGCCGGCGCCCGACTATACATTTCTACTCAACCGATCGCACCGACAATTTCAGAATCCTGGGGAGCAAGCTCTTCGGCCGCCCGATACGGGTGGGAAAAGCGGTGCTTCAATAGTGGTCACAGATAATTCTCTCGCCGTCGCTCGAGAATTTCTGCGACCCCCGCTCGCGGTCTGGCCTGCTGGCCAGACATCGCTCCGCGTCGCACACGTAATAAAAAACACCGCGCAGGCGGTGTTTTTCTTCGTGTGCGCCTACCAGGGCTCGAACCTGGGACCGTCTCCTTAAGAGGGAGCTGCTCTACCAACTGAGCTATAGGCGCGATTGAGGACACACCACTGTGTCCTCGAGAAAAATATAGCAGAACATTGTATGCTTTGGAAGTATCTCATACGCTGAGGTGGCGAAATTGGTAGACGCACTAGCCTTAGGAGCTAGCGGGGCAACCCATGGAGGTTCGAGTCCTCTCCTCAGCACCACAAGAGTACTTCAGAAGATAGCGTCGCTTCGCTCCTTATCTTCTTGGCCGCACTTGACAAGGTCGGTATTTTCGTGTATGCTGCTTTCCAGCAGCAAGTTCCTTATATTGCTGAATCCAATTAACGCAGTATTCACAGAAGGAGCCACAAAATGGCAACTGCAACAGCTAGAAAGGGGTACCGCATCAATCTTGATACGCCCCGGGATGACCAGGTAACGACGCGGAATCGGTGGACAAGGATGCTTAGTTTCATCCTGTTCTCGGCGCTCGTTGTCGGGGGACCCACGGCACTCGCTACATGGTGGGGATCAGTCGTCGGTCATCCGCTCATCGGCGGATTGGCGGGGTTCTGGATCGGCGGCTTCATTGCCTCGAGACTTATCCCGGACCGCTTCTTGGTCAACAACCCGGAGTGGACTGCGTATGTCACGCAGAGCATGTTCGGGGGAGAAATGGTTGTCTACGGTCCCGGCCTCCACCTATCGCACTGGTGGGAGGAACGGAACAAGACGGGCAACTATCCGCTCAAGCTGGTCAAGAAATCCTTCAGCCAAAGCGTCGCGACGGCAACCTCCAAGGCGATAGTCGACGGGCAGTTCGAGTATGCGGTAGACCTACCGCATGCCGATCGCGCCGTCGGCGTCAGCGAATCAACCGTTGAGGCCGGCGCGAGCTCGCTCATCGAGAACTTTCTGACGAGCCAGTGCTCCAAGAAGGATACCGAGTGGGTGCGAACGCACATTGACGAGTTGAACGAACTGCTTTCTGATGACTTCGAGGACACCACAGTGAAAGGACTGAGCCCCGAAAGCTTCAGGAAGAAATACGGGTTCGTCATCGTCAGTATCGTCATCACCAAGATCTCGTTCACCGATGCGGTCCAAAAAACTCGGGACGCGGCTGATGAATCGCTAAATACCCTCAAGATCGTCGCTCGGCTCTACGGATACGGCGAAGACGATGCGGCTCTCGCGAGAGACCTTCGTTCCGGAGCCATCAAGCCCGAAGCATATACCGAGATGTTGGAGCATGCGCAGGCCGAATCGGAGAACGTCAAGATGGACGTGCAGGTCTTCAGGGGCAACGTTCCGTCACTGCCGGGCCAACTCGCGAAAGGAGGGCGTAAGTAATGAGCACCTACCAAGAAGCAAAATCTGCGGCGGAAAAAGAAGGGACCGACAAGTCCCTGAAATTCCGCAAGGCAGCCAGGAGGTTCATTTCCTGGGGGACGGTGGTCGTCCTGCTCATTGCCTCGACCTACTTCTGGCAGCATCGGGAGGAACGTTCTCCCGAGGCAAGCCGCGAGAAGCCGGGCCTTGCATCGACCTGCCTTCCGTTCAGTAGCTATGAGGTGCGTCGCTGCACGTTGAGCGAAGAGCCTCAGGTGTTCACTGCGGAGAAGGTCGCGTACGACGAGGTGCTTGATTTCTGCATCGTGAAGCCGAGGAACGGCTCCTACCAAGCGAAGCCTATCGGCCCCAACACGTTCGAGATCAAGAGCGAACACGGCGCACTCCCCATCGAGTACAAGCTCGTCAAGGGCGCCTGCCCGAATCAGTTTTAGGAACGTTCTTTCGGGCGCAACTCAAAGGCCACAGCGGAAATTTTCGCTGTGGCCTTTTCTTTTCCCTCGCTCCCCTTTTATTGGGTGATCTTCTGTATCGGCGGGAGATTGAACGTGCCGAGCGCGAGATTGATGATACCGTACGCGCCGAAGATGATGACGAGCCCGACGAGCCCCCAGAGGATAGCGCTCTTGCCCTCAGAACGCTTTGCCTCGTCCCCCGCGTGCGCGATGAACTCAAACACGCCCCAGAGGAACACCACGAACGCGCTCGCCGCGAGCAGGAGGATTATCGGATTGATGACTTGCGTGACAACCCTGCCGAGGAATTTGTCGAGTACGGCGAGCATTTACTACTGGCCGACCTGGACTCCGGTCTTCGGCGTACCGCCGGTCGGGCCGGAAGCATTACCAAAGCTGACGGTGCCGGTAAGGATGTTCACGAGACCCCAGACCGAAACCATCACGAAGAAGCCGATGAGGCCCCACAGCATGAGATTCTTGCCCTTCTCTTTCACCTCTTCGGAGTTTGCACCGAGGATGAACGTATCGAATGCGCCCCAAAGGAAGACGATGAAGGCGATAGCGAAGAGGACCGGAACGAGGACGTTATTGATGGTGTTAATGATGAACGAACCGACGTCCGAGATGTTGCTTATCGCGGCCGATGTGACGAGCGGCAGCGCGAACGCCGCGAGGGTTCCTGTAGTGAGGGCAAGAGCTTTTTTCATAAGGTAGATAAGTGATTAACGGGTTAATTGTAGCGTTTCTGGGGGTTCGGTCAATGCGCTTCGGCGGCTCGTGTGGATATTGGCACTAGCCTAGAAAGTCGGCGGTTTCGGCGCCGCGCCGCCGGTCTGGAGACTGAAGAAGTTGGTAACGATCGCCACCAACCCCCACACGGACAAGATGACCACGAAGCCGATGATGCCCCAGAGGACGAACTGCCGCCCCGTCTCGCGCTCCGTGTCGCTGCTCGCTCCCTGGATGAAGTACTTATAGACGCCCCAGAGGAAGGTTATGAAGGCGATGGCCATCAGCACCGGCACGAGAATGCCGTTTATGAGGTTAATGATCCCGCTTGAGTACGGCGTGATGACGCTCAGGTTGATGCCGCCGCCGGTCGAAGACGGCACGCAAACGCCCCGGAGGCTGTCGCAGGTGAATCCTTGCTGACAGGGCGGCGAACAGGTGATTTCCTGGGCGGACGCAAATAACGGTGCGCTGAAGGAAGCGAGGAAGAGGGCGGATACGGCGAGTCGTGAGATTGTTTTCATGCGATATGACAGCTAACTAATAGGGATACGAAACCGGCGTTCGCGGCGCGCCGTAGCCCCACAGACCGAAGGTGTTAGCGACCACGTTCACCAGGCCCCAGAGCGATATCATCACCACGAAGCCGATGATGCCCCAGAGGATGAGCTTGTGGCCCTCCGAGACTTTCTCCGGCTCGCCGGCGGAGAAGATGTAGGCCTTTGCGACGCCGTAGAGGAACACGATGAACGCGATGGCGAAGAGGACCGGGACGAGGACGGCGTTGATGAGGTAGAGGATGGTGGTCGCAACCGAGCAGAGGTTGCTCGTGCACAGGCCGCCGCCCGCGCCGCCTGAGCCGTAAAAGACGCCCCAGGTCCCGCCGGCATTCGATTGGATAATGCTCATGCTCGACTGCTGGGCAAACGCGAGCGTCGGGGTAAGGACTGCCGAGAGGACGAGTGCGGCACAGGCGATTTTTGATTTCATATTCATAGGTTGTGGTAAGTATGACATGTTATGCGCCGGGCGCGATGCCGAGCGTGGATAACAAGATATTCACGAATCCCCAGACCGAAAAGAGCACCGCCATCCCGATGATGCCCCAGAGGACGAACTGCCGCCCCTCTTCGCGCTTCCCCTCCTCTCCCCCGTGGAGGATGAAGTAGTTCAGCACGCCCCAGACGAACGCGGCGAACGAGAGCGCGAATATGACCGGCGCGACGACCGTATTAAGGAGTCCGATGACCCCGGTATTGCCGCTGCCGATGAACTGAGCGAACGTCATATTAGCCGCCGAGCGCCTGCACGGTCGACTGGATGCCCAGAGCTATCGCCTGGGCGCCGAGCAGTATGAGCGCGCCGACGACGGTCCAGAGGAGCATCTGCTTCGCTTCGGTAAGCTTGGAATCGCTTCCCTGCGCGACGACGAACTTGTAGCCCACGAACACGAGCATCAAGATGACAATGACGGAACCTATCTGGACCACGAACTTCATGATGTTGGAGATGAATGAGGACAGGCAGGTGCCGTTCGCGCTGCAGGTATTGTTCCCGAGCGGGTTAATGAGCGTAACGGTCTGGCCGGGTTGAGCGGTCTGGCCGATCGAGCCGCCGGTCGTTCCGCCAATCCCGGTCTGCCCAATGGAGCTGCCGCCGGAAGGCTGCGCCACCGGATTCGGAGTGTTGTTAACGGGCGATTGGCTGCAGAAAAATGTCGGGGATGTTGCCAGCTTGTTTTCGGTGCACGCATACGGGCAGTTCGACTGCTGATTGCACGTCGCTTGATCCGGATAGGTCGAGGTGTAATTCACGTAGTTTGTCACCTGGGACTTAGGGAAGCAGCCGGGATTGCCGGTGTTCGGATTCGTGGCGCACACTTCCGTCTGTTGGTTGCAAGACACCAGACCGAGGTAGTGGCTGCAGGCGCTGTAATCAAGAATTGTCAGCGGAGCGGCAAACACGGCTGCCGACGGTGTGAGCAGGATGATGCCGGCGATGGTGAGCGTGCGGATATTCATATGTTATTGCTGGAGAAGCGAGCTCAAAGAGCTCTCGGCGCTGGCGAGAGCGGCTTGTAAATTCAGGCGACCGCTTATCACATTCCCAATCATACCTGAGAACACCGTGTCGGTATCAGCGGGCATTGGGGACAGCCAACCGCGCGCATAGAGCGCCTCGGCGTACGCGACCGCGGCGACCGGATCGGCGGGCACGATTGAAAGCGGGTTCAGAGAGGCGGGCGCGAGCCCCGTCGCCGAGGCCGCGGCGGTTTGTTCCGCCGAATTGGTGAGGAGCACCGCAGCCTGATACGCGCCGGCGGAATTCTTCGCGCCGCGCGGGATCATGAACGCGTAGACGAGGCCGTACGTGCTCTTCAGCGCTGCGGTCGCCGGTTGCGGCAAGGGTGCAACGTCGAAGTCCAGGTTCGGATTTGCGGCGCGCAGGTACCGTGCTTCGGATGCATATCCGATGTACAGCGCCAGGTCGCCGGCGAGGAATGCCTGCTGGGAGTCTTGCAGCGACGCATTCCATGTATACGAGACTTTCGACGGGTCGGTGAACTGCGTATAGAAACCGAGCACCGCCTGGCCGGACGACCCGGCGCCGGAACTGCCGAGATTTGCGGAGAGGACTCCCCCGCTGGTATAGCCGGAGACGGGTACGCCGGTCTGCAGGAAGAGCGCGGAGAGTATCCCGCGCGCATTGTGCACGTTGTTGTAGGTCCCGAGCGCGATGAGACTGCGGACTATCTGGCGCGAAGGGGTCATTCGCGTGACTCCGGGCACGAGGCCGGTCAGCGCTTCCCAGGTGGCGGGCGGCTTGGCGACGCCGCTGCTTGCAAGGATGGAGCGATTGACGAAAAGGACAAGCGGATCAACGAGGAACGGGATGCCGAAGTACCCGCTGCCGGCGGGCGCCGTGAAGATGCCGCCTTCTTCGATGAAAGCGCTGGTGAATGCACGCGCGGAGAGGGTCGTGAGCGGCACCGGCGCGATGAACTTCCCGAGCGCGCGGAGCTCTTCCTGCGAAGAGAGGACCATGTCGGGCGCGCCGCCCGTTGCGATGGCGGAGGCGAGGTCGGCCGGAAGCGTTGCGGGATCCTTTTGCACGTAGGAGACGTTCTTGAGCGTCGCATCGGTCTGCCCGGCCGCGGTGAGCGCGGCCTGGATATCATCCTTGGGCAAGGTGCCCCAGATGACGACGGGTCCGATAGCATTCTGGTTCGACGAACCCGTATGCGTCGCGAAAACGAAAAGGCCGATGAGCGCGGCAAGACCGAAGGCGCCGAAGAGAATGCCCTGGAAGAGAGAGATTTTCATATCAGGGAGAATTGAAGACGATGCCGTAGTGGTGCGGCCCTGCGCGGAATGACTTCACCTTATGGAAACCGCCGTTGATGAAGAACGCCTCGGCATCGTGCTCGGTCACCACCTTTGCGGGCGTGGGGCCCATGCCGCCGTAGCTCCCCGCCCAGTCCACCACCAGGAGCTTGCCGCCCGGCTTCAGCACGCGCTTCATTTCGCCAAGGAGGCCGAAGCGGTTCTCCACCTGGAACAAGACGTTGGCCAGTATGACGGCGTCCAGGGTCGCATCGCGCAGGTGCGTGCCGCCCGGCTTCTCGATGTCGCCCCATACCGTCTCGATGACGCGCTGGTGGAGTTCGTGCGTGTTCAGCTTCAGGTGCTTCAGGATGTCTTCCTGCACGTCTATCGCATACACTTTCCCGCTGTGCCCCACGACCGCGGCGGCGGCGCGCGCATAGTGCCCCGAGCCGGCGCCGAAATCGCCGACTTTCATCCCTTCGCGCAAACCAAGTTGCAGTACGTTCTCGCGCGGATTGCTGAACGAAGCGCTCATATCATTAAAATAGCACGCGCGGCCCGCCGCGGGCCGCGCAATCAACACAATACAAAAAACATCGGCCGTCCCCGGAGGGACGGCCTTCTATCGCGGGAAGCGATTTTAGGTATGAGGCGCCAATCGCGTTTTAACGTTCTCGAGAAACGCTTCAATCCTCGTCGCCCTGCGCAACAGGATCTGTCCTGAGTTACGCATCTGCACCAGCTTGATGTGCAGGAACATTTTCGCGCGTACGGGGTCGGCATCGAGCAGTTGCTCAAACTTCTCCGTGTCTGCGGCATCTTCAAGCAATTCCCTGCTGACCTTCCTGAGAAGGTTGTGGTCTTTCGTGGCGGTTGTCATCACTCTTCCTTCCAGGTTGCAAACAGCCCTTATGCTATCGCGTCTCTTCACTATTTGCAAATCTGTGTGGAAATTGTATGGAGCGTACTTAATGCCCCGGTAGCAGTCAGGCCGCCCTCCTTTGGGGGCGGCCGTTAGAAAAAAGCTCTGTTATGCCGTTGCGGGAACCGTGCGGCCCGCGCTGGCGAAAGGTCAAGCAGATTGTAGAACTCTGCCGCTTCCGTGAAGGAGAGGTGCCAATCCCAGTAACTGGCATCAACTCCTTCAAGCACGCGGCCTTTCGCCTCTTCAATCCTCTTCTGCTTCATCAGCAGACCCACGCGGAATCGATCCTCTTCGCAGAGCACCCTTTCCGCTATCATCGTAAGGTACGACCCGTTCATGGCGCTCTCCCGTAGATTTGTCCCCAGGCGAGATACTACTCCTAAATCCTCCCTGCGCAATCCGCACCCTTCAATCTACACCAGCACCTCCGCCTCTTCCTTCTAATCTTTCCCGACCGGATGCAGATTAGAAGGTGCGAATCACCCCGCAGGTAGCGAGAAGTGCTGACGGAGACCCTTGTCGTGCTCTATCGTGTCGGCGATGGCATACAGTACATCCTTGCCTATCTTGAGTTCGGCCTTGAGGAGCGCGATGAAATCCTCGCAGTCGTATGGATATACCCATACGCTGTCTTGTAACCGTATGAAGCCGATCTCGCGCATAACCGAACGTAAACGAAACCGCACTGTTCCCCGCCGCTCCGGGATATCGAAAGCGACCATGCGCCACCGTCCGTCCCACTTTCTCTTATTGTCTTTCAGCGCAACCCTCGCCTGCTCAAACGCCAACGCTCTGCGCCCTTTCGGCGTTATCCGTAAGAACTTCTTTCCGTCTCGTTCCGTCCAGTTCGCATAGCCTTTCGCGACAAGCCGACCCGCCGCAGACTTCGCTCGGTGGTTAAAATTGTATTTCTCTTTCGGCAGATACCGGAGAAGTTGGAGCGCATTCCCCGCAACGGCCGAAAACGCCACAAATCCAGTGACCGCAATGGCGGCGAGCACCGCATGTTGTATGTTCTGTTTCGTTCGCCTTTTCCGAGAATCTTCCTCGAGTTTCCCCATCCTTCCATCGTAACCCCGACCTTCTAATCTTTTCCGACCGGATGTGGATAAGAAGATTTAGAAACTCCGTACCGGCACCGTGACGTATTGAGCCCGGGCATCACGCAAAAAAGACACCGCCGGTTGCGGTGTCAACGAGACTCTATAATCTTTTTCAGTATTGGTCCGGGTTTAAACCCCCACGGAAGTTCGATATTGCCTGATCCGTGGAGCGGCACAAAATAAACGGGAACGCCGCTGGAAAGGAAGTACTCCGCCATTTGTCTAACGCGCAACCGCTCAATCGCATTCTCCGATACTTCGACAATGCGAATAAGCGCTTCGCGTTTATCGTCCGAGATCATGGTGTCTATGATGGTCCCAGTCTTGTCCGGACGTTCTGACTCAAGGCCGCTTCCTCTAAGCCACTCGCAGGCATACTCCCGGCATTCTGTCGGCCGTTGGTCATAAATCTTGCAACCAATCCCGACAGAACAGTGCTTACACCACACACCCGGTAACTTTTGCAACTCCTGAATGTAATGCGTCTTGCAACACGCCGTGCACTCCCCGCAGGAGCGCACGACCTTCCTTTCTTCGGTCATGATCCGCCCCCTTAGGTGAATGCTCCGCCTGAATCCTACACCCCCAGCGGATAAACATCTATCGCCGGTTCTTCGTAGGGGTGAGCGCGGCGGATGGCGGACACCACGCCTGCGACGAGCTCGTCGGCGCAATTCACCTCTATGCGCTCCTCCTCCACTTCTTCCGGCTTCCCCACTTCACCGATGGCGGGGTGCGCCCCCTCGCCGGGCAGGAATCGCCCTGTCCCGCGCACGCTGAAACTACAAAAAGAATAATTCCCGACCTTTCCGCCGCCCGCCTCGCCTATCGCCTGCCGGACCTTGTCCGCATCCCCTACCGGCACCGTGACGACAAGTTTTTTCATACCTGGTGCTCTGGGTCATTGAGAATTCGCGCTATAAGAGCAAGAAATCTCTCAAGAAACGTCCTTAGTCTTTGATACAAGCTCTTCTATTTCACCGTTTATCTTCGCTGCCGCCTCCATTACTTGTGGCGCGATTTGAGGAATTATTGTTTTGATAAATGCACCCGCTTCGGCATCTAGCTTATCAATTTCTTTGTTCCCATTGAAAAGGTGGTGAACGATTTCCTTACGGAAGTTATTTAATCTAAAAGCACTCTCAATAAATGGAGTTTGGCCAGTAAACCCTTTCAATCTAGTAATCAGCGTCCCTAGTGTTTGCTCCTCAATATCATCTAGTTTTAGATTAGCAAACGGGTCGGACTCGCCGAGGATAACGAGAACCCGCCGCTTCGTTGTGTAGCCAGCTAAAATCATTTTTATACTATGCTCAACCATCTGCGCATTTACGACCAAAGATTCAATATGGAATCCGGCATCACCCAACCTTCTCCATCTTTCTATTGCAGAATTCATGCCATTAGTAGTGACGCCGATTCTTTTATTCCATTCGTTCCACTCGTTCTTGATTTGGAGTTTCTTGATCTCTGAGTAGTCCATGTTTCAAGTATACCCCTAAGGATATAGGGTGGCTTTGTATATAGTTCCCAATCGTAGCGACTAGACAACTATGGACACCTGTATTTAAGAGCGCAGTCAAAAGCGCCCAGATGCGAGGCACGGGGATGCGGTTTCTGGAGGCGTACGCAGGGTACGACGGAAGAAATCGCGGGGCCCCGTAACAAAGCAGATGGGACTTTTGGCGCGCTCCTACAACGCAA
>JAKAGD010000019.1 GCA_021817685.1 bacterium | reverse complement strand
GCGCTCACCGACAAGCTCATCACCCCGGACACCGTCATCAATGATCCGGGCTCGCTTTCCTTGCCCGACCCGTACCATCCGGGCAAGACGTTCATATATAAAGGCTGGAAGGCGCTCGGACCGGTCGATGTGGAGAAAGCCATCGCCTGGTCCTCGGACGTTTTCTTCTACACGGTCGGCGGCGGATTCATGGAACAGAAAGGGCTTGGCATTGATCGGCTCGAATACTGGTATCGGCAATTCGGCCTCGGGAGCCCGACAGGCATCGACGTGGCGGGGGAGGCGAGCGGTCTCATTCCGGATCCCGCATGGAAAGAGTCGGTCTTCGGCGAACCGTGGTACCTCGGGGACACGTACTTCACGGCCATCGGGCAATATTCGGTCCAGGTGACGCCGATACAAATGGCGCGCGCGACCGCGGCAGTCGCGAACGGCGGGAGGCTCTTCACGCCGACCCTGCTTGCGGGACAGGCGCCTTCGTATACAACGGTGCCCGCCAATCCGGCGATGCTCGCGGTGGTGCGCGCGGGCATGCGCCAGGGTGTCACGAACGCGCTCGCGGGCGCGCTTAACCTCCCGTACGTCACCGTGGCGGCGAAGACCGGCACCGCACAAACCGGCGTGCGGAACCAGTACGATAACTCGTGGGTGGAGGGATTCTTCCCGTACGACCATCCGCGCTATGCGTTCGCGGTCGTGCTTGAGCGCGGACCATCGGGCGCGGGCGAGCAATCGGTGAACGCCATGCGCGAGCTTTTTGATTCGCTGTATGCCGCGAACTCTCCGTATGTCGGGGGCTTATGAAAAGACATAACCCCACTTGGATTTTTATACCCATTTCATTCGTTAAAAATCTCGGCGGCGGCGCGGCCGCTTCCACACTTGCGCATTAGCGGCACTCGCGTACAATGCCTGCACTACTGGTATGCCCGATGCCCAACAAACCGTCGTCTCGCAAGAAAAATTTGACGAGATGATTAAAGAGCTGGAGCACCTGAAAACAGTGCGCCGCACCGAGATCGCCAAGAACCTTGAATACGCGCGTTCGCTCGGCGACCTCTCCGAGAACGCCGAATACCAGGAGGCGCGCGATCTGCAGGCTGCAACCGAAGAGCGCATCAAGAAGCTCGAAGAGCTCGTAAAGAACACGCATATCGTCACCGACGGCAAGAAGAAGAACGAAGTCGGTTTCAACTCGAAAGTTTCCATAAAGAAAGAGGGAAGCGAGGAAGTGCACGAATACACCATCGTCGGCAGCGAGGAGGCCGATATGCGCGTGAAGAAGCTCTCCCACGTCTCTCCCTTAGGCGCCGCGCTCATGGGCAAGAAAAAGGGCGATACCTTTACGTTTACGACGCCCGCGGGCAAACAGACCTATACGATAGAGAAGGTCAGCTAGGACGGATGGTATAGTAGTGCGTATGGCTTTGCTGGAAACCGTGCGCGCCGAGCGAGAAGCGAAAATAGCCCGCCTCAAGGAAGCGGGGATGGACCCGTATCCCGCCCGCACTGCGCGCACGCATTCCGTCGACCAGTTCCTTGAGAATCACGGGACGCTCGAGAAGAACAGCGAGCAGGTGATGCTCGCCGGGCGCGTGCTCTCCATCCGCGAGCACGGCGGTTCGCTTTTTATAGACATTTTCGACGGGACGAAAGGGCAGTGTTTCGTACAGCGCGAAAAGCTCGGCGCGGATTCCTACGACCTGTTCACCGCTACCGTCGACACCGGCGACGTGATAGAGGTTTCCGGTCTGGCGTTCACGACCAAGCGCGGCATGCCGTCTTTGGACGTGAGCGGATGGCGCATGCTCGCCAAATCGCTCCGACCGCTTCCCGACGAATGGTTCGGCATTAAGGACGAGGACGAACGGTTCCGCAAACGCTATTTGGATATCTTGCTCACGAAGGATTTGGCCGAACGCATCAAGCGGCGCTCGAAGTTCTGGAACACCATCCGCGCGTATCTGCTCGCGCGGGATTTTGTGGAGGTGGAAACGCCGGTTCTGGAGACAACAACGGGCGGCGCCGAAGCGCGCCCGTTCGTGACGCATCACAACGCGCTTGATATGGATGTCTATCTGCGCATCTCGGCCGGCGAGCTTTGGCAGAAGCGGCTCCTCGTCGCCGGCTTGCCGAAGACGTTCGAGATCGGCCGCATCTTCCGCAACGAGGGCATGTCGGCCGAGCACGCGCAAGATTACACCCAGCTCGAATTCTACGAGGCGTTCAAAGATTATGAGTCCGGCATGGAAATGGTTACCGATCTCTACCGCACCATTGCCGACAAAGTGTACGGCACGCGCGTTTTTTCCATCAAAGGATCCGAGGTCGACTTGGACAAAGAATGGGAGACGTATGATTTCTGCGCGCTGATGGAGAAAGAGTACGGGGCAAGCCCGCTTGACGAAGGCGTTGATTGGGCAGCCGTGCTCGAAAAGAAGGGCATTCCGTTCGAAAAGGGCGCCGGCGTCGAGCGATTGGTAGACATTGCGTGGAAGCAGATCCGCAAGACGCTTGCCGGGCCCGGATTTCTCGTCAACGTGCCCGTGTATATGGAACCGCTCGCAAAGAAAAGCGCGAAAGATCCGCGCGTCGTGGAACGCTTCCAGGTCATGATAGCCGGTTCGGAGATAGGCAAGGGCTTCAGCGAGCTCAATGATCCCGTCGACCAGGCGGAACGCTTCAAACGCCAGCAGCAGCTCCGCGAGGCGGGCGACGAAGAAGCGCAGATGCCGGACGCCGAGTTCGTGGAGGCGCTTGAATACGGCATGCCGCCGGCTTTCGGCTTTGGCGTCTCAGAGCGCCTTTTCAGCTTCTTGGAGGGCGTTTCCGTGCGCGAAGGGCAGATCTTCCCGCTGATGCGCCCGCGATAATAAGGCAATAAGCCACACCGGCGCGGCCTACGGCCGCGCCGGATTTGTTCTGCCTGCACTACGAGGCCCCGACGTAATCGTCGGGGTGAAGTGGTGTGGATAACTCGAATTAGGGCGGTGGGGCAAAGTAGCATATACTTCACTACTAGTGGGATGAAGTGGAAAACGGGAGTGGTGGCCTGTTTCCGCATTCAAACCGCTCATTTAAACGATGTTCATCGGCGAATACCTGCACACGCTTGATCCGAAGAATCGCATCTCACTTCCGGCAAAGTTCCGGAAAGATCTGAGCCGCGCCGTCGTACTGACGCGCGGCCTTGATCGTTGTCTCTTCGTGTATCCGAAGAAAGCGTGGGCGAAGGAGGCCGAGAGCCGCGCTCTACACGCGGGCGGCACGGCGGCGGCGCGCGGCCTTGCGCGATTGTTCCTTGCCGGAGCGATGGAGGCGGAGGTGGACGGCGCCGGGCGCGTGCTCGTGCCCACGCATTTGAAAAGTTTTGCGGGGCTCAAGTCGAAGACGGTCATTGCGGGCGTTGCGAACCGCGTCGAGATCTGGGACGAAGCGGCGTGGAAGACCTACACCGCGTCCATTGAGCGCGATGCCGATGCGTTTGCCGAAGCGCTCGGAAATCCGGTATGACCATGGAAGCTCGCCATGAAAGCGTGCTGATGAAAGAAGTGCTCAAGGCGCTCTCCGTTTCGCCGGGCGATACAGTCGTCGACGCGACCCTGGGCGGGGCGGGGCACTTCAAGGGACTCTGCGCCGCACTCGGTGGGGACGGGATCATCGTCGGCATTGATGCCGATCCCGCAGCGGTCGAGCGCGCGCGTGAAGCATACGCGAGCGACCGCCGGCCGGAACGTCCGGTGGCGCATTTGGTGAACGATAATTTCCGCAATCTTGCGCACATACTGGAACGGCTCGGCATCGGCCAAGTGGACAAAGCGCTCTTTGACCTCGGCTGGAGCGGATACCAGATAAGCGCGCCGCGCGGCTTCTCGTTCCAGAATGACGAACCGCTTCTCATGACGTACGGCGAGAGCGGCGAGACGGCGGCTGATATCGTGAACGGCTCATCCGAAGAAGAACTTGCCGATATCATCTTCACCTACGGCGAGGAACGATTCTCGCGTCCCATTGCGCGCGCGATAGTCGCGGCGCGCGCTAAGGAGCGCATCCTCACGACGGGGAGCCTGGTTGCGGCCATAGAAGCCGGCGTACCGGCATGGTATCGGCAGCGGAAGATACATCCGGCGACGAAAACGTTCCAGGCGCTCCGCATTGCGGCGAACGACGAGCTCGGCGCGCTTCGCGAGGGACTCGCCGCCGCGCTTGCCGCACTCGCGCCGGGCGGACGGCTTGCGGTCATCTCGTTCCACAGCATTGAAGACCGCATCGTAAAGAATGCCTTGCGCGATGCAGTGCAGGCGGGGTTCGGCGCGCTCGACCCCAAGAAGCCCATCGTGCCCTCGCGCGCCGAGATAGCGCGCAATCGCCGCGCGCGCAGCGCGAAACTGCGGGTATTCGAGCGGGAAGTTTCCGTTCCGCGCCCGAACCTTGCCGATTCGCTCCGCAGCGCACTTTCCTATGCGTAGCCTCTCTTTCCGCCTCCCGTTCTCTCTGCTGTCGCTTATTTCCGGCGCGGTCGCGGTGCTTGCCGTCTCCTATATCGGGCTCATCGCCGTCGTCATGAGCTATGCGGCGCTGACCGTTGAATTCTCGCAATCCGTCAGGAACGACGAATCCGCGGTCGCAACGCTCGAGTCGCAGTATCTTGCCGGCGTCGCGCGCATCACCAGCACCGATTACGCGGCGGCCGGTTATGCGAAGCCGCTCGCTGAAGTTTTCGTACGGGCGCAAAGCGCAACCGCACTCCGCTAAGGCATATGCGCGCACAGTTCCGCTCGCGTATTCGCCTCATTCTTCTCCTTGTCGTCTGCGCCGCACTGCTCATCCTGGTGCGCCTTTATTTCGTCCAGATCGTGAACGGGGACGACTATGCGCAGAAAGCTGACCGGCAATTTGCATCGGGCGGAAGCGGGCTCTTTGACCGCGGTTCGATCTATCTCACCCGCAAGGACGGTACGCTCATCTCCGCCGCGACGCTTTCCTCGGGATTCTTGGTCGCGATAAATCCGCAAACGCTCGCCGATCCCGAAGCCGCGTATGCGGCCATAAGCGCCGTCGCATCCTCGTCGGTCTTTCTTTCGCACGACGCTTTTCTTGCCGCCGCGGGGAAAAAGAGCCAGGCCTACATCGAGGTCGCTCACCATCTTTCAAATGAGGAGGGACAGGCGCTTGCAGCGCAGGACGTGCCCGGCGTACAGGTGTTGCGGGAACGCTGGCGCTATTATCCGGGGGGCACGCTTGCGGCGCGGTCTATCGGCATTGTTTCGTACGGTTCGGGGGATACGCTCGCCGGACGGACCGGCCTCGAGACGGCGTACGACGGCACGCTTTCTCGTTCCGGCGACGCGCTCTACAAGAATTTCTTTGCCGAACTTTTCTCGAACGTAGGCAATCTGCTCGTGAATGCGCGGGACGCGCGCGAGGGCGACGTCATTACCAGCATTGAACCGGAGGTGCAGGCGCGGCTCGAGCATGACCTCAAGAAAGTGACGGATCGGTATTCGAGCGAAGAATCGGGCGGCATCATCATGGATCCGGCAACCGGAGCGATCATCGCGCTTGCCGTGTACCCGACCTATGACGGGAACGATCTTCAGAACGTCGACCCCGATCTGTTAGGGAACCCTCTTGTTGAACACGTGCATGAATTCGGTTCCATCATGAAGCCGCTCACTATGACCTCCGGGCTCGACGCGGGCGTCATCACTCCGGAAACGACCTACAATGACACGGGATGCATCACGGTCAGTACGCGGCAGATCTGCAATTGGGACCACAAAGCGCGCGGCGTCATTCCGATGCAGCAGATCATCCTGCAGTCGCTCAACGTCGGTGCATCCTGGATAGCGGAGAAACTCGGGCAGGATGAGTTCCGCCAGTATTTCACCAAGCTGTTCGGGCAGAAAACGGGCGTTGATCTGCCGAACGAGGGGCGCGCGCTCCTCGGCAATCTCTCGACGACCCAGCAGGTGAACTTCGATAATATGTCCTTCGGGCAGGGCATAGCTGTGACGCCGGTGCAGATGATCCGCGCGCTAGGCAGCTTAGCGAACGGCGGCGTCATGGTGGAACCGCATTTGGTAAGCGCGATACGCCTCAATTCCGGCATAACGCGGACGCTCGACTGGGGCGCAACCGTCCCGGTCTTCTCCGCGGAGGCGGCGCGCGAGACGGCGACGATGATGACGGCGCTCGTGGACCAGAAGCTTGAGAACGGCAAGGCTATCATCCCGACGATGTCGGTTGCGGCGAAGACCGGCACGGCGCAACTGCCGACGCCCTCCGGCGGCTACTACTCCGACCGCTTCTTCCACTCGTTCGCCGGCTTCTTTCCTTCGTACAATCCCCGATTCATCATCCTGCTCTACACGAACGACCCGAAGCACGTAGAGTACGCGTCGGAAACTCTCGACGCCACGTTCCTTGACCTCGTGCACTTTCTCATCGACTATTACCAGGTGCCGCCCGATCGCGGCGTTGCGAACCCGACAGTTCCGCCGCAAGCCGCCACTACGCCATGAAAAATCTCCTTAAATTCATCATCGTGCTTTTCCTTACTTTTTTCGCGCGGGCCGTGGTGCGCCGCTATGCGCCGAAAATAGTGATGGTGACCGGCTCGGTGGGGAAGACTTCGACGAAAGACGCGGTCGCGGCGGTCTTGGGTCGGCGCTTCTTCGTGCGCAAGAGCGAGAAAAGCTTCAATAGCGAGTTCGGCGTTCCGTTCACCATTCTCGGCGTCGAGAATCCGTGGAACAATCCGCTCGCCTGGCTCTCGGTACTCCGAAGCGCGCTCGCTCTCCTCATCCTGCCGAACCATTATCCGAGCATGCTGGTGCTCGAAGTGGGTGCGGATCGTCCCGGCGACCTCGCCCGCATACTGCGCATTGCGACGCCGGACGCGGTCGTCGTAACTCGGTTGCCGGACATACCGGTGCACGTGGAAGCTTATGCATCTCCGGAAGCGGTTCGGGAGGAGGAATTTTCGCCCGCCTATGCGCTTCCCGCCGCTGCCCCTCTCATAGTTCCGTCCGACGACCGATACGCGCTCGACAATGCGCTCCGCACGCCTGCTCGCGTCATCTCGTACGGCGCCACGGAAGACGCGCATGTCCGCATACGCGACATTGGTTTCTATAAAAGCGAAGGGAAGGTCGCCGGCATGACGGCGCGGATGATCGTGCGCGACGAGGAAGGGAAGGCTGTCGTAAAAGGTTCGGTCGGGAGAGCGCAGCTTTTCCCGGTTGCCGCCGCACTCGCGACGGCGAGCGCGTTTCAGATACCGCTTGCCGAGGCATTCGCCGCACTCGAGAGTTACGAGCCGCCGCCCGGCCGCGGACGCCTCTTTGCCGGCAAGAACGATTCCGTCATCATTGATGATTCCTATAACGCATCGCCCGCGGCGGTAGAGGAAGCGCTTGCGTCGCTCAAAGTATTTCCGCACGCAGCACGCCGCATTGCCGTTCTGGGCGATATGCTCGAGCTTGGACGCTATTCGGTGATGGAACACGAGCGCATCAGTGCGCTCGCCGTCGAGTCCGCCGATGTCATCGTCGCAGTCGGCATTCGAGCCCGCGCTTTTGCTGCGCATCCGGGGAATGCCGAGGTGCTGATGTTCGACAATGCGCACGCCGCCGCATCGGCGCTTCCCGAATACGTCCGCCCGGGCGACGTAATACTGGTAAAAGGCTCACAGTCCATCCGCACCGAACGCATTGTTAAAGCACTCCTCGCGAACCCGAATGACGCCGTGCGCCTGGTCCGGCAGGAGAAAAAGTGGCGCGAACGCGGATAATCTCGCTTAGACGAGATGGGAAAGTGAGGATTTTTCTAACTTAATTGGGAATATATCACGGGGACCGCGATATTGAGCGGTTTTTGCGAATGTGAGGATATCATAACCCACGCGCGAACTTATTTCGAACAACAACCCTAACTCATCGCGCCTCGCGGACTCGGCGCTCACCGCCCTTCGCCCTGCCGCTTCCTATGCATTTTTGTTTTGGCGGGGGAATGCATTGAAGAATGGAATGGAGCGGCAGGGTTCGGGCGGGAACGGCTCAAATCTTCCCGCCTAACGGCTCACATGGGAAGAAATGAGCCGTTCAATGCAAATACAGAAAGGTGCCTCGCCAAACCAATTTTCAAAAGGAATGGCGAGGCTCAAAGTCTATGTGCTTGCCCACCCTCTGTGCGCGCAAGCCCGCCTGCGGCGGGGCTCCTTAGTTATCGGAGAGTGCTTTGATTTTCGCTATCGTAGAAGAGCCGACATACCCCGTGGCCGTCGAGAGCCCAAGAGGGGAGAGTATCTGGTCTTTGTATGCCGTCTGGAACTTGAGGACGGCCTGGTACGTGGCAGGTCCAAAATAGTCAGTCTCGTTGCCGGGAGAGCCGGGGCCCGATCCAGCAATAACAAAACCCTGGGTGTTGAGGAACTGCTGAAGAGCAAGGATGTCCGGGCCGATATCGCCCTGTTTGAGCGAGCGAGTAAAGAGGGATTTGGCAGACGGGACAACATTTGAGGTCGTGGCGGGAATCGTCACCTTGCCTACAACGAACGCGCGTGTAAGCGGACCGAAGTATCCGGTAGACGGGCTGATGCCGTTCGCCTTCTGAAATACAACAAGTGCAGATCGGGTCTGCGCACCGAAATAGCCCGTCGCCCTCGCTGGAATACTCATACCGTCCGCTAGCAGGAACTGCTGTAATGCCGTGACATCCGCGCCGGTATCGCCGATGGTGAGATCGCGCGTGTACAAGTATGCGAGAACGGTTGACTGCTGCTGTGCAACGGGAGTTGATATGGTAATCGGATTTGTACAGACATTAGTGTTATTGCAAAACTTCACGAACAGAGAACCGGTGGGGGAGTTTGGCCACTCTGCGCTCGAAGTCGCATTGATGTACGACGCAGGCATAAATGCCGTATTGTTGGAGATAACGATTTTGGTCACGTCGCTGCCAAAGTGGAAATTAAGTATTTGCTTGCCTGCAGTCGCCGAGGCCGAGGCGGTCGCGGCGAATCCGCCCGCCGGAGCGGTAGGTGGTGGTGTCGAAGCAATACCCCCAACAGGAACGCAGGTTGCGCCAGAACTTGAACCCGACAGTTGGTATCCGGCATTACAGCTCGCCGCTCCGCACGTAGGGAAAGAATTGTATGCCGCGGCATTTGATACGGCCGAGCATAGGCTCGTACACTGGGTAGTTGCTGACGGCGTGACAGTGTACGTTCCAGCGGCGGTCGGTGCCGTCGCATATGAAGTGCCAGGCATCGTGTTTTCTGCGCATACAAGTGTCGTGCCGCCACTGCTGAACTGGATTGATTTTACCGAACTGTTCGATGAGCCGACGTTGAACGTACCCGGATTGGTCACAGTAAACGTTCCGCTTGAAAACAACCAGCTCTGCGCCGTTGAGCCGTTCAGTATGAGCATGTCGGCCGTGCCGGAGCCAAAGGTGACTCCCGTCACGGTGATGTTCCCATTTGCCGTGAAGTCGGTAGTCGCGGCGACGGCTATAACGGGCAGGAACAACGCAAACGAGATTATCAGTAAAATATTTTTCATTATGTAGCTTACCGCTATGGCAGCAATTAGTGCTGCCAGACGTCAGCGCGGACAGTTGCGGCGGCGATTGGACTCGTGCCTTGCGCGGCGGTTTGGCAGAGTCGCACGGTAACCGTGCCAGCCGCCGATACCCAACCACTCCATACAAGGGTTGAGGATGCCGACGCGACAGCGTTCGGCATCCCAATATATATGGAATCGCCATCTGCGGCACCGGTAAGCGTGATGGTACCCGTGTTGCATGTATTTGCAGCAACCGTTCCGAAGGTGATCGAGTTGGTCCCGGAGAGATGCTTGAGAATTGACGTGCCGCCGCCAATGGTGATTGATTGCGCAGCCACGGCACCCGTGGAGCTAATCGTCGTAGTGGCTGTGCCGCCGAAGTAGGCCGTTCCTGTGTTGGAGAACATCGTCGTCGAAGCTTGCCCGAGCGAGGTGAGGCCAGTGACACTAAGCGTGCCGGATAGTGTCTGCGACGCTCCCGCGATAGTACCAGTGAGTGTCGGCGAAGCGGAGAGTACCATGTTTCCGGTGCCGGTCACGGCACTGGAGAGCGTAACACCGCCGTACGTGAGTGCATTTGTAAGGGTGAGTGCGCCGGTTGATGAGAAGGAAGAGGTAGCGGTCGCTCCAAAATATGCATTGTTGAAAACGGATAGTGCCGTTGAAGAAGCGTTACCGAGAGTTGAAAGACCGGTTACCGACACTGTTCCGTCAGTGCTGATATTAGTGCCTATGGTCGTTGCCGCTTGAACCATGGTGACCCCAAACAGTACAGACAACACAACAGACAATATGACCGAAATGGGGCCTGATTTTCTAAAAAATTTAGTATCTTTCGACATGAAATTGTAATTGGGGGGTGAAGAATAAAGCTCCGATGAGAGTAGTGTCAGTCTACCCCCCCCCCGACCATAT
>JAKAGD010000081.1 GCA_021817685.1 bacterium | reverse complement strand
CATGACAGGCGCGATGCCGGTCTTCGCGGACATCGACCGTGAGACGTTCGTCATAGACCCTTCGGATCTTGAGCACCGCATTACGCCGCGCACGAAAGCGATTGTACCGGTCCATCTTTATGGATTCCCCGCTGATATGGTGCGCATCAATGAAATCGCACTGCGCCGCGATCTTATTGTGGTCGAGGATTGCGCTCAGTCGATAGGAGCAACTGTCGCGGGCTCGCCAGCGGGATCATTTGGGCATGCCGCCGCGTTCAGTTTTTACCCGACCAAAAACGTTGGGGCGTTCGGCGATGGAGGGATGATAGTTGCAAAAGATCCAGCGATAGCTGCTCGTGCTCGCCGAATACGGATGTATGGAGAGGAGAAACGCTATGAGGCCGTCGAAGAGGGAATGAATAGCCGACTCGATGAACTTCAGGCAGCGCTTGTTGCATGGGGTATGGAGAGAATTGACGCCTGGAATGCTCGTCGGAACGAAATCGCTATGCGGTACAAGGAGAGTATAAAGAATTCAGCAGTCACGCTCCCAACGCAAGTACAAGACGGCCGTGAAGGCGTGTGGCATTTATTCGTCGTGAGGGTAGCCGAGAGGACCCGTTTCATAGAACACCTTAAAAAAGAGGGGGTAGGGAGCAGCATTCATTATCCCGCACCCGTATTTGAACAATCGGCTTATTCTTTCCTGAATGAGGACGGCTCTACTCTACCGATTACAAAGGAGGTCGTATCGAAAGTAGTTTCCTTACCGTTATTTCCGGAACTTACAGACAAGGAAGTCGGTCTGGTTGTAGACGCGGTCAATTCATATTCACAGACCGTCGAGTAAACTGTCAGCCCTTTTCTTTTCGAGAATGCTTCTTGAGGTAGTGCGTTATATCAGCAAGACTGTCGAATGTGCCGATGTCGAACCATTTTTTCTTAAGCATTTCCGCACGAAGTTTCCCTTCCTTACGGTATTTTTCATTTACATAAGTGATTTCGTATTCGCCACGAGCAGACGGTTTTTGGCCGAGCATTTTTTCAAATACCGTTTCGTCATAAAGATATATTCCCACAACAGCGAGATTGCTCTTGGGGTTCCTCGGCTTTTCTTCGATAGCAAGAATGTTTCCTGAAGCATCAGCCGTTGCAATGCCAAACCGTTCCGGGTCAGAAACTTTCTTTAAAAACACCGTGGCACCTTTCTTGAAAGATTTGATATAGGGGCGCAAATCATCCTCTATATAATTATCTCCGAGATACAGCAAACAAGGTTCGCCGTTCACATAATCTTTCGCGATGTAAAGACCATCTGCAATACCGCTCGGCTTGTTTTGGATGCCGTATGTTATTTGAATTTGTCCCCCCTTCCCATTCCTCGGCTTCCAACGTTCCCCGGATCCCAAGACCCGAGCAAAATCCCCAACGTGTTCCGGGTTCGTGACGAGCATGATACGATCGATCCCCGCATTGACGAGCGTATCGATGACATACCAGATGACCGGCTTATTATAGAGTGGCAGAAGGTGTTTATTTGTAGTAAGCGTAAGGGGATATAGCCGCGTACCACGACCGCCAGCCAAAACGACTGCTTTGCGTATCTTCATTGTTAATCATAGTGTAATGCAAGTTCGGCCGAAAGGTAACTTAGCTCTTTTGGCTGGCTGCTCTAGCCCTCGGGCGCGGTGGATAACCCGCGGTGCGCCTCCGGGCCGCCTTGGTATACTGCGGGGGTACGCCGGCATCGGCAATTTATCCGTTTTTCAACCTTATGCGCACACATCTCATACGGGGAGCGATCGGCGGCTCGGTCGTCCTCCTCCTTTCCGCATCGCTTGCTTTCGCCCAGGGCCGGCCGGCCTCTTTCTACGGAGGAGGCGCCCAGCAGGAGCGGACCCAGACGCGCGCTACTACGACGACCGCGGGACAGTCCGGCGTGAGACAGTCCGGCGGCGGGATGCGCCCGATCTTCGCGACGACGAGCCAGAGAGAACTCGGGCAATCCTTCCGCGCGGACGCCCAGGCCCGGGTCGCCGAGCTGCGCGCGCGAGTCCAGGAGCGGCTCGCCGCCATAGAGGACCGGGTGACCCAGCGGCTCGCGACGCGCCTCTCCGGACAGTTCGACCGCCTGAATGCGGTATGGACGAATCACTTCTCGGAACTCCTTGACCGCTACGCGGCCATCCTCCAGAAAATCCAGGACCGCGTGAATGCCGCGGCGGCAAGCGGGCAGAATATCGCTCCCGTCACCGCCGCCATCCAGTCGGCGCAAACGGCGATAACGACGGCCCGCGCCGCCGTTGCGGCGCAGGCGGCGAAGACCTACACGCCCGACCTCTCGGCCACGACGACTCCGCTTGCGGCCACGACGACGCCGGCGGACCAGGGGCAATTGATCCGACAGTTCCAGTCGGCGTTCCAGGGAGTCCGCGCGCAGCTTTTTAGCGACCTCTTCGCCCTGCGCGACGGCCCGATGGCGGCCGTGCGCACTGCGGTCGTGGGCGCGCTTCAGGCGCTTGAGAAAGTCCCGGGAGTCGGGCAAGGGAATGCGACGTCCACGGAAGCGACCTCTACTAACCAATAA